>JACMIX010000211.1 GCA_014380935.1 Gloeobacterales cyanobacterium ES-bin-141
GGCCGGTAGCGCAACGAAATCGTCCTTCGAGGTTGATACAGTGTAGTCCAAGGACGATTGCCACGATACCGTTCAAGTACTTCATTGCCCTGCTTCTCAGTACCGGGGGGCACTCGGAAAGTAATACGCCTGGGGAGCGGACAGCCGCTACAGCAGAGGAGCAATCTGATGTTGCAAGCTGACTCGTTGAACCAGGAACCCCTCGCTTTATCGCTTGCGATGAGCGGCGGGAGGATGTCAGAATACATCCGGACTCAGAACAGGAGCAGAAGCAATGCTTGCCATCCTCCAACGTGCCCTGCGGGCGAGACGGGCCGTAAAGATTATTGCCGGACTCAACAATTTCAATCCTGACAATGTCGTCCGGGTCGTCCGGGCAGCCCAGCAAGGAGGAGCAACGTTTGTTGATATTGCCTGTGACCCGGCCCTGATCCGCCTGGTCCGCCAGACCGTGGATCTGCCGGTTTGCGTTTCGGCGGTCGAAGCTCCCAAGCTCCTCGAGGCCGTGCGCAACGGTGCCGACCTGGTTGAGATTGGCAACTTCGATAGTTTTTATCCCCTGGGCATCACCTTCGATGCTGAGGCGGTCATGGCCCTTGCCCGTGAGACCCGCGCTCTGCTCGGACCGAGCATCCCCTTGTCTGCAACTGTTCCCCATATTTTGAGTCTTGATGCCCAGGCGAGTCTCGCTATTCGGCTTGAGAAGTTGGGTGTAGACATGATTCAGACCGAGGGTGGCACCTCGAGCCAGCCCCATCACGCGGGTACCCTGGGCCTGATCGAAAAGGCGGCCCCGACCCTCGCGGCGGCCCACGAAATCTCGCGTGCCGTCAGCATCCCGGTCCTATGCGCCTCGGGGCTCTCGGATGTAACGGTTCCCCTGGCCCTGGCAAGTGGTGCTTCCGGTGTGGGAGTCGGCTCGGCTGTCAACCGGCTGGGCGATGAGCTGGCGATGGTGGCGCAGGTGAGGACGATTGTCGAGGCAGTCGAGTCGGCCCACCGGCGTCTGCGCGTTTAGGCCGTGCAGACTCTACGCGGTGAGGGCAATCAGGGGCCTTACTCCCAGGCTGTGATCCACGCAGGCCTAGTCTTCACCTCGGGCCAGATCCCACTCGTCCCCTCCACGGGCGAACTCATAGACGGCGAAATCGAGGCACAAAGCGAACAGGCCCTCCACAACCTCAAAGCCCTACTCGAGGCGACCGGAAGCGACCTCACTCACGTCCTCAAAGTCACCGTGTTCCTGACTGACATGGCTGACTTTGCCCGCTTCAACCAGGTCTACGCACGCTTCTTTAACGAGCACCTGCCCGCCCGCTCCTGCATCCAGGCCGCTGCCCTTCCCCGTGGGGTAAAAATAGAAGTGGAAGCAATCGCCACATTGCCCTAGGGAAGTATGCAAGCTGTGCTCGTGTTGAGCTTACTCCTGGGTCTGCCCCTCGCCGCCGGTTCGCAGACCATCACCCCCGACAGGGCTCCCCTGCCGATCGATGAGGTTTACGCACAACCGGTCGAGCGGTTCGAGAATCCCTTCCGAGATGTCACACCCGGCGATTGGGCTTACGAAGCCGTCGTCCGCATGTACTACACGGGAATTCTCAAGGGTTACCCGTCCAGCTTGTCAAAGAATCCTTCAGCTAAGATGGTCCCTGACCGCAATCAGCTTGTGCGCCCGTAACTCAGGGGATAGAGTATCCGATTTCTAATCGGTCTGTCGAAGGTTCAAATCCTTCCGGGCGCACCAATATACCCTCGTCCTCCCGATTTACCGCATAACCCCGACACAAGCCCAGACGAACTTTTTGACCCGCGCATACACAAGGCTCTGCTTTGACTCGGGCTTGCAGATCGTCAGATGGTCGTCGTCTAGAGGCACGGGTGTTACACCCGGAATACCCGGATCAGCACTCGTCTCATCCACGACGAGTATTCCGTAGACCTTTCGCTTTTCACAGTAGGCCTGCGTTCTGACTCCAAGAACCTGAACATTGTTGCGATACCAGAGGTTGAGTTCGCGCAGACGAGGTTCGTGGGCTTCGAGTTCGTCGATGGTCACACTCGAACGGAGCACTATACCGACATACTTGAGCCAGCAGGCAATATTGGAGCCCGAGTGGGGGGTTGAGAGGAAGACGATGCCCCTGGTCTGGGCCGCGATGAGTTGCCACTCCACCACCCCAAAGTCGGCAGCGTGGCGAAGCATTTGTTTGACCAGTAGACCCCCCAGACTGTGCGTGATGAAGACAAGCGGCAGTCTCCCGATATCGTAAACTTCGAGTAATGCAAGGATATTGGTGGCCCGGTCCGCAAGCGGCATAGTCTGCCCCCTCCAGATCATCGAAGACGCTTCGTATTCGAGCGACCATATCCCGACCTCCGGCAAATCCTCCCCAAGCCAGGCAGGCCAAAAGTGATCGGGCTCCCCTTGACGATGCCAGGTAGTGTAGGCGTTGCCATCTAGCCCATGAACGAAAACAACATCTCCGGTCCGATCGGCATTGCTACAACCCGAGACCGCGATCAACTTGCCCATGCTGCATTACCAGTTGTAAAGCTACGCGTAGTATAGCTTTTAACATGAACAAAAGTACACAAATCTAGTCGTCTTCCTCGGTCCCTGTCCCGTCTCGCTCTATTTGTTGACGCTGTGAACGGCGGGACGGCTTACGGTAGTTGGCATCAAGGCGTGGAATGGTTGATTTTTCTCCCGCACCGCGCACCTGACGATGTGCCTTGAGCGTTTCCTCGGGATCGCCGGTGCGTTGAAGAATCCGGGCGTGAGCGATTGTCTCGGCCAGAAAAGTCAGGTAGATCTCGTAGCGTTCCAGACCGCTCTGCCGCACCATACAGCCCGGTTCCTCGCCGTGCAGGCAGTCACGGAACTGGCATGCGGACAGAGAGCGGAACTCAGGAAAATAACCGGCCAGATCCCGGGGTGGACAGGTGATATCCAACTGGCTGAATCCCGGCGCGTCCGCGACTAGAGCCCCACTCTCCAGGGCAAACAGTTCCACGTGCCGGGTAGTGTGCTTCCCGCGGCCCAGCTTATTCGAGACAGCCCCGACCCGCAGTTTCAGTCCCGGATGCAGGGCATTGAGCAGACTCGATTTGCCCACCCCGGACGGGCCTGCGAGCACAAAAGTCCCCTGGTCAAGACTCTGGGCAAGCTCATCAATCCCATCCTGCGTCCGGGTACTTACTGTGCAGACCCCGTAGCCCCAACCCCGCACCCGAAGCTCCACGGCAAGTCGCAAGGCGCTCGTCGCCCGGTCGGACTTGTTCAGGCAGACCAGGGCCTTCAAGTGTTCGGTTTCAATGCAGACCAGGAACCGGCTCAGTAAAACCGGGTCGAAGGCCGGCTCTAAGAGAGCAAAGACGACCAGGACTTTGTTGCAGTTGGCAATGGGAGGCTTGACAAGCAGGGATTGACGTGGCAAGACCTCGCTGATGGCAGCACGTCCTCCCTGCCAGTCCACCTCGGTAACCAGTACCCGGTCGCCCACATACACCGGCTGCTTGGTCTTCATTAGTCGAGCCCGACGCGTACACAGAAGGAGATCTACGGGAGCACCCGCTCCGGGATCAAGCCGAACACGATAGTAGTTGGCCTCCTGGGCCAGCACCATGCCGGATAGAACCGTCACTGAGTCCTAATGAAAAAGATTACCGATGCTATCAAGTAGTCCCTCCAGGCCTTCTTTCTTGGCAATCTTCTCATCGCGCAGGCTGGCAAGTTTGTCGAGCAACTCACGCTCCTCGCCACTCACCTTAGAGGGAATAATCACTTTGATGAGCAAATAATGGTTGCCACGGCGCGTGGAATTTCCAAGTCGCGGTACACCTTTGCCCTCCAGGGTCAGCACCGTCTCCGGTTGCGTACCCGCAGGTATGTCAACGTCCTGAAAGCCTTCGACGGTCTCGACTTTGAGCGTAGTACCGAGGATGGCCTGCAGATAGGTAACCTCAATGATGGAGGAGAGATCGTTGCCGTCACGGCGGAAAACCGGGTGGGGCCGCACGGACAGATACACATACAGGTCGCCGGACGGACCGCCGCGCATGCCCGCATCTCCCTCACCCTGTACCCGCAGACGGGTACCGCTGTCCACACCGGCGGGGAGGGTGATCTTGATGGTGGTGGACCGCTGGACACGGCCGCGTCCATTGCAAGTCGGGCATGGGTTTTCGATTATTTCACCCGTACCGGAGCAGGTCGGGCAGGCCGTCACCTGAGTAAAGAGACCAAAGGGTGTGCGTCTCGCCTGCCGTACCTGACCCTGACCACTACACGTACGACAGGTAACAGGACCTGAGCCTGCTTTTGTTCCCGAGCCGCGGCAGGTGTCGCAGGTCACTAGATGGTCGATTGAGATCTCGCGCTCACCGCCGAAGATGGCTTCTTTAAATTCGAGCGTCAGGTCGAAGCGCAGGTCGTCTCCGCGCATCGGTCCACCCCGCCGAGCCGTAGCTCCTCCGGCAAACCCACCGAAGAAGCTTTCAAAAATATCACCTATATCTCCAAAGCCGCCGCTGCTATCAAAACCAGCCGCCCCGGCCCCATTCAGGCCCGCCTCACCAAAACGGTCGTATCGGCTACGCAACTCGTCATCAGCCAGAATCTCGTAGGCGCGGCAAATATCTTTAAACCGCTCCTCAGCCCCGGATTCTTTGTTGACGTCCGGGTGGAATTGGCGGGCGAGTTTGCGGTAAGCCCGCTTGATGTCCTCTTTTGAGGCATCACGGCTTACATCGAGGGTTTCGTAAAAGTCCCGTGCCATCGCGGCTCAGTGTTAATGAATGTCTCCTCCTAGTATCTCTACCTACAGATGTACCCGCAAGGCCACACTCCCTGAAACCGTATCGTCCAGATGTCTGCGAGGACAGAAAAGGTTAAAGACGAACCTTTTGACGGGGATCATTGACTATCATGGGTAAAAAGTTACTCAACAGCCGTTTTGAGGCAACCATGGTCGTATCGGCAAGACTCATCTGTTCAAACTGCGGCAGTCCCAACGCAGAGCGTATGCGCTCTGAGGACTCGGTTTGTACGAAATGTGAGTATTGTGACTACCTGCTTGCCACTTGTGTCAGGACGGGCAGAGTCATTGAGGCTTACGCACCTGGTCTCCGTGCAAGCCATGTCCGCATGGTTCACCGATCACTGGTGTCCTTCGCTTCTTGAGCCTGGTTATCGCTTAGACGGACGTCCACAATACTGCCCCTGAGAATATATTTGAAACCTTCGATCTCGATGGGAGTACCTATTTTTGTCTTGGTACGACCAATTACAGGACCGTCCGCACTCACGCTGGCTTCACCACCCAGGGTCACAATATAGTCCCTGGCGTAGGGATCACCCGGCTCGGGTACGTTGCGGACTGTGCCATCCGCCATCGCGAGAGGGATCAGGTGCGGCAGTTGCTTGACGCGCTTGATGGTCAGGCTGCCCGAGGGCTGGTTGCGGATAATGACCTGGGTTGTCTTGCCGGGAGCGAGGACATCCGGATCACCAATACTCAGGGAGCGGATCAGCATATCCACCTCGACCGGCTGGGTACTCTGGGAGCTTTGAGCTACGGTTGCCTGGTTACCGCGCAGGAAAACAAAGCCCAATATCGCTAGAACAAAAGCCAGCAAGACGGCTGCGTCGATGATGTTGATTTTTCCCAGGAGCTTGCCCCGTGGATCAATGAGGGCCATGCTTTTTCAAGTATGAGTTGTTGTGTCGCATGCTATCACGGCCAACCTCGAAAAAAAGCCCGTGGGTTGAGCCACGGGCTTCAGTACAAGTTGCGTGTCAGTCACGTTACTTGGTTTCGGTGAACTCCGCATCGATCACGTCGTCGTCGCTCTTAGTAGGTCCCGCGTCCGGCTGAGCGTCACCCGTTGCACCGGACTCGTAGAGCTTGCTACTCAGGGCGTAGAGAGCCTGTTGCAAGTCGGACTTGAGGGTGGCAACTTTGTCCATGTCCTCGCTCGCCAAGGCAGCACGCAGGCTCTTGACCAACTCGTCGATGCGCTCCTTCTCATTGCCCGGTACCTTGTCGCCTAGTTCACTGACCTGACGCTCGGCCTGGTAGGCAAGCGAATCAGCCTCGTTCTTGAGGTCGATTGATTCTTTACGCTTCTGGTCCTCACCAGCAAACTGCTCCGCTTCCTTGACCATTTTCTCGACATCTACTTTCGAGAGGGTCGAGGCACCGGTGATGCTGATCGACTGGGTTTTGCTGGTCGCCTTATCTTTTGCAGTGACGCTCAGGATGCCGTTTGCATCGATATCGAAGGACACCTCCACTTGAGGCACACCACGCGGTGCGCTCGGGATACCATCCAGCCGAAAGCGACCCAGACTCTTGTTGTCGGTGGCAAGTGGGCGCTCGCCTTGCAAAACGTGAATCTCGACCGAGGTCTGGCCGTCCGCCGCCGTCGAGAAAGTCTCGCCCTTACGTGTCGGGATAGTCGTATTGCGCGGGATGATGGCAGTCATCACACCGCCCAGCGTCTCCACCCCGAGCGAGAGCGGCGTCACATCGAGTAGGACGACATCGCGTACTTCGCCCGCGAGCACGCCCGCCTGAATTGCCGCCCCGATGGCAACCACCTCATCCGGGTTTACACTCTGGTTTGGATCCTTGCCGATCATACGGCGCACGAGTTCTTGCACCGCCGGGATGCGCGTAGAACCCCCAACGAGCACGACTTCATCGATTTCAGTCTTGGAGAGCTTGGCATCGCGCAGCGACTGCTCGACCGGTGCCTCGATGCGCTTGAACAGATCCGCGCAAAGACTCTCAAACTTGGCCCGCGTCAAAGACATGTCCAGGTGCTTCGGACCGTCGGCACCGGCTGTAATGAAGGGGAGGTTGATTTGGGTCTGGGTGACGCCTGAGAGCTCGATCTTTGCCTTCTCGGAAGCCTCGGTCAGACGCTGAAGGGCCTGCCGATCATTGCGAAGATCGACGCCTTCGAGATTCTTGAACTCGCCTGCAAGCCAGTCAACGATGCGCTTATCAAAGTCGTCTCCACCCAGGAGTGTATCGCCAGAGGTCGACTTTACTTCGAAGACACCATCACCTACCTCGAGAATCGACACATCGAAGGTGCCACCCCCCAGGTCAAAGACCAGGATCGTTTCGTTGGATTTCTTATCCAGACCATAGGCAAGGGCAGCAGCGGTCGGCTCGTTGATGATGCGCAAGACTTCGATGCCCGCAATCTTGCCTGCATCTTTGGTGGCCTGGCGCTGAGAATCATTAAAGTAGGCAGGAACGGTGATGACTGCCTGGGTAACTTTCTCGCCCAGGTACTTGCTTGCGTCATCAACCAGTTTGCGCAGCACGAGGGCAGATATCTCCTCGGGCGCAAAGTCCTTGCCTTCATTGGGGCTGTTCACCTTGACATTGCTACCGTCACGCACGACACGATAGGTAACCTGCTTGGATTCCTCGGTGATCTCATCGGATTTGCGGCCGATAAAGCGCTTGACCGAGTAAAAAGTGTTCTCCGGATTGAGCACCGCCTGACGGCGGGCAAGTTGACCCACCAGACGGTCATGACTCTTGGTGAAAGCTACCACGGATGGGGTTGTACGTGCCCCTTCCGCGTTGGCGATGACCGTGGGCTGTCCACCCTCCAGGACTGCTACCACAGAGTTGGTAGTTCCCAGGTCAATACCGACGACCTTACCCATGAATTTGCCTCCTTGATGGAGCAGATAGCCCCTGGCTTCACTTCCCCAGCCTACGCAGACCTCCGCAAGGCTTAGGTGAGGACAGCCGAAAGCAATGGGTCGTAATTCCCGTACCTATGTGACTACCGCCCCGCAGGGTCCTGAGTCAGAACCAGGCTCAAAGCCGGAAGCTGCCCTGTCGCAGAACACACCAACCTTCGCCTTGCCAGAGCACAACTGTCGATGCCTGACCACTACCCCCATAAACTCCTGCAAGCAAAGGCAGTCGTGGAAACTGGCGCTGAATCTCGGCAGTATTCAACAACGCCTTCTCACCGGAGCGGTTGACACTCGTCGATGCAAGCGGACCAGTTTCGCGCAGAACTGTCAGCGTTTGAGGATGCGCCGGGATGCGTACACCGACGGTTCCACCCCCCCGATGAATCTGAAAAGGAACACCCGGACCCGCGGGCAAAACAAGCGTCAATGGACCCGGCCAACCTCGTCTGGCCAGTACCTCCCACTCATCGAGCCAACCCTCAATGCAGTCGCGGACGTCCTCAATTTGGGCTGCGAGCAAGATCAGAGGCTTGAGCGGGTCCCGGCCTTTAATCTGATAGATAAATTCCGCCTGCTGCGGCAACGCTACAAAACCCGGAACAGTGTCAGTGGGCACAATCACAACTCTGCCCAAACGCAACTGTTCAACGCATGTAGCAGGCTCAATCATTGAAAAGGACATGGCAGGTTGAGGGTTAAGTGGGCCCCGGCCACACGGGAAGACTTCAGTACACTATCACTCGTCCATTGATTACCTGCGTCAGTTAGACCAATACATCCCTCGTGACCATTAGACGCGCGGACATCCACTCCACATTCAACCACCAACCATTCTCAAGATCTACATGGGTAGTGCGGTTCTGTAAGCGAATCAATCTGCAATCGTCGAGGTATCAGCTTCGGCAAGGGTTCCTACGTTGTTATCGACTACGCAACCCAATGCCCTTTATGGGCCAAAACATAAAAGCAAGAATAAATTAGGGAGTTGATGTCCTATAATCAGCTCAGAGATTCCACATGTAGGGAGAAAAAATGGGAGTTGTCACTGGCAAGGATTTGCTACAGCTCATCAAGCAAAACCCGGGTAAGAGTGCTAAGCAGCTTGCAGAGCTTGCAGGCTACACAACCACAACTAAGACTGGTCAGCAAAGAGTAAAGATGCTGGCTTTTCAAAACGCCCTTCTCGAAGCCAACAATATTTCCCTGAGACCTCGTGAAGAGGAGGTAGACGGTGTGCGAGGCGGTCGCAAAGCCACTTACCGAATTCAGGTTCAGCAGAACGGTAACCTCCTGATCGGTTCGGCATACACCCGGCAGATGGGGTTGATACCGGGTACCGAGTTTGAAATTCAAATCGGCCGCAAACATATCAAACTGGTTCAGGTTGGACTCTCAGACTCGAGCTTGTCTGAGGAAGACTAAGCGCTTACCTTCTAAAAATTGCTGGTAGATGTCCGTCTTCTGCAGGGGTGGCCAGAGTATTGCACCACTGATTCATACCTGGGGTGGTAGCAGACCGTAACGGTGCACAGGCAGGATGGAACAAATTCCAGCCTGGTATTTTATGTTTTCATCAAAATTTAACTCGTTCAAAGGGGCAGGAGTCCTTGTGCTTGCAAGTTTGGTGGTAGGGTTTACCCCAACAGCACAGGCGCAGTCGGCGGGGTCACCAACTGTACCAAGCACTGGGCCTGCAACTCTGCCCGAGGTTGTGCCGTGCGATCCCGCCGACACACAACCGCGCTCACTCTCAACGATGTCGTCCTCGAAGGAACCGGACACTTCTTCAAAATCTGATCAGGCTTCCGCACAAAGCTCATCATCAACGAGACCGGAGACACTTGCAAACGTTCCTCGATGTACGCTCCCTGCTGATGGTGTACAGGGAGGCTCCTCACCGCGTTGACTTCTCAAATACACCAACTAGTCGGACAACTCTTGAATGGAGACTACGTTCAGAGGCGTCAAAGGGGATGTTCCCGGCTGTAACTTGACTACGACTTTTCCTGTTTTGTCGATATAGCCTACTTGCTTGCCGAGCCACACCTGTGCTTGCCCCTGCACAAACGAAGCGGCATGACTGTACTTAGGCCTGATCACATAATTGCCTTGGGCATCGATGTATCCCCAGCGGTCGGCAACTTTGACTGCTGCAAGCCCTTCAGAGAAATCCTGCGCTTCATAGTTGTCAAACTGCATGCCTACGATTGCCTTACCGGTAGGGTCTATGAATCCCCATTTTCCGCCAAGCACAAGTCCATGACGAGTCTTTTTACCACCGGTCTTTACCCTGGCACGCCCTCCATGAAAGTTTAGAGCTTTGGTAAACCGAGCTGCTATCACCTGTTTGCCTGCTTTGTTGATGTAGCCCCACCTACCCCCCGATTTAACTGGGGCAAATCCCTCGTGAAAAATCTCAGCTCTCTCAAAGCGTGGTTGAACTACTACTTGGCCTGTGCGATCGATGTACCCCCACACGCGACCGACCTTGACTGCTGCAAGTCCGCTAGCGAACTGTGATGCCTGCTCAAACTGTGGCTCGACCAATAGCTTGCCAGTCACGTCGATATAGCCCCACTTGTTACCGACGGCAACGCGCGCCAACTGTTCGGTGAACCGTGGATCTGCTTGATCGAATTGAGGCTCGCTCACTGTCCTGCCGGTGTGATCGATGTAGCCCCACTTACGGTCGCGTACCACGCGGGCTATCCCGTTTTGAAAGGGGAATACCCGGTCGAACTGCGGCTCGACGGCGTATGTGCCCTGCCGGTCGATATAACCCCACTGACTGCCAACTTTGACCTGGGCTACTTCCGCACAAAAATCGGCCGCTCCGTCATAGCGCGGCTCGATAGCAAAGTTACCTTCCTGGTCGATATACCCCCACAGGTCGGTACTCTTGACTGGTGCGAGTCCATTGCAAAAACTTCCAGCATCGCTAAACCTGGGCTCGATTGCATAGTCCCCGCTCGGGTCTATATACCCCCATCTGCCACCAGTCACCAGCCCGAACGCATCTTTTTTTCCACCAATGTTGACCCGTGCCAACCCATTCCACATGGTTGCAGCGCTGTCAAACTTCGGTTCGACCACAACTCTGCCAGTGCTGTCGATGTAGCCATATTTGTCGCCCACCTGTACCAGTGCCAGTCCCTCAGAGAAGGGCTCGGCATGCGTGAACATGGGCTCGACGACAAACTGACCGGTCCCGTTGACGTAGCCCCACTTACCATGCTGAACGACCGGGACCAGTTCGGCGTGCGCCAGTGCAGGCAGGCTCGCAGCCAGAATCGACATGGCCCCCAGCAGCGGCATCGCCCTCAGATTGAACACGTTGCAGCACACGCCCCGACACAGTTGAACCTACTCATCGAGCATCCACCGGCGCAAGCGCCCTCTGCAGATCAGCACATATATCCTGCCAATCCTCAATACCCACCGATAACCGTACAAGACCCGGCCCGATACCACAAAGGTTGCGTTCTTGAGGACTCAGCGAGCGATGGGAGGTCTTGAGTGGATAGGAAAAGGTCGTGTTGACCCCACCGAAACTGGGAGAAAGCGGAATCGCGCTCAGATGCCGGACAAAAATCTCGACGGCCGACTCGCCCCCATCAATATCGAAGCTGACCATCGGGCCACTCCCCTGCTTTAAGAGTCGGCGAGCTAGTTCGTGTTGCGGGTGGCTGGGCAGGCCCGGGTAATAGACCCGCTTGACCGCCGGGTGCTCTTGCAGAAATTCCGCCACGCGCTGGGCATTCTGGCAGTGACGCTGCATGCGCAAGGCAAAAGTCTTGAGACCTCGACAGGCAAGCCAGCAGTCAAAGGGAGCCGCGTACTGACCCAGGTTGCTAGCGACGCGTCGCACGCGGGAAATCAACTCACTACTGCCAACCACCACCCCGGCCATCAGATCGTGGTGTCCTCCGAGGAATTTGGTGACGCTATGGATTGCCATATCTGCACCGGACACCTGCAGGGGCATAAGCCAGGGGGTTGCCAGGGTGTTGTCCGCGAGAACCTGCAGGCCAGACTGGTGAGCTAGCTGTACGACTGCCGTCAGGTCCGGCAACTGCATCAGTGGATTGGAGAGTGTCTCCACGAGGACCAGACGCGTTCGAGGAGTGATAGCTTCAGCCAGGGCCTTGAGGTCTGCGATATCGACAAAACTTATCTCAATGCCAAGACGCGCCAGTTCGCAGACGAGCAGCGCACTCGTCCCACCGTAGATGCCCCGCGCCGCAATCAGATGGGTGCCGCTTTCAAGCACTGCGAGCAATGCTGCACTCAGGGCACCCATTCCCGAACTGCACGCACAACCAGCCTCGGCCCCCTCAAGCCGGGCAACAGCCTCCTCAAGTGTCGCAGCGTTGGGATGCCCCATACGCGCGTAGGTGAAGCCTACTTGTCCACCGTCTTGAACCAGATCCAACTGCTCAAGGCTCTCGAAGTCGTAAACCGACGTCTGAAAGAGGGGCTCGGTGGATGGGTGAGTGGCTGACGCTCTCGCGTTGCCGATACGAGCAAGCCATGTTGCGATTCCCAGTCCGTTCGCTTCCGATTCCCGATCCAAAATGACTATCCTTTGCCGACAAAATCTACACAATCGATGGCCTGCTCCGTCAACGCAGCCTTGGGGTTGACAGGACATTTGAGCAGCATCTCGCCAGTGAAGTACACACATCCGGTACAAGGAATTGAGTGTAGCCGCCGCACGTGCTTGATACCCTGGCGGGTATTTTGGAGCAATTCATAAAAAACATAGCAAGAGATGGCCAAGATCAACAACGAAACCATGCACTTGAACCGGAAATAGGCTTTCAGCTATCAGGTTATTCTTCAGCCAGGGGATAGGAACTCCATCGTAGGGCATGGCTCAGAATAAAGACTTGTTTGTTGTAACTTAATTATGGACGGTCAAAGGATGCGAGCGATGTGGGTCTACCTGGTGCGCTGCCGCAATGGTGCCCTTTATTGTGGACAGACAGCCAATCTGCACGCTCGGATGCGCGCGCATAGCACGGGTAGAGGAGCACGATTCATGCGCATGGCGGGCTATGCGGGTCTTGCCTGCTGTTGGCGAGTGGTTTCCCGAGGTGATGCACTGAGACTAGAGGCGGCCATTCGGACCCTCGCCAAAGTTCAAAAAGAAGCCCTGGTAAGTACACCCCAGGGGATTGTGGATCTGGCGGAGCCCCTGGGCATTGCTGCCTGTGCAGAGCCCGTAACCCATCTGGACAAGCGTGCGTAGGGAGCGATAACAGTCCACTCACGTCCCAAAGGCCCGATCGCCTGCATCCCCGAGACCCGGTATGATAAAGCCCCGCGCGTCAAGTTGCTCGTCGATCATGGCGCTATAAATGACTAGTTGTGGATAGCGCGCGCTCAACCTTTGCAAAGCAACCGGTGCACAGATGACCGAGATGACGCGCACAAGGGCTAGGTCCGCTCCGCACGCCACCAGGCGTTCGAGGGTGGCATCCATCGTGCCGCCGGTGGCAAGCATCGGGTCGAGCACTAGAACGCGCGTCTGGGGAAGAAGTTTTTCGGGTAGGCGATTCAGGTAACAGCTTGCTTTGAGTGTCTTCTCATCACGGCTATACCCCATGTGGTAGACCACTGCTGCAGGTAATATCGGTGCTACTCCATCGAGTAGAGCAAGCCCGGCGCGCAAAATTGGGACCAGGGCCGTGGGGGTTGAGGCATCAATGATGCGGGCAGGGGCAGTAAGACCGAGGGGAGTGCGTACACCAACTTCTAGTACGGGTAGCCAGTCACGCACGCATTCGTAGGCGAGCCACCGTCCCAAATCGGCAACCGCACTTCGGAAGACGGGTGTGGGTGTATGCATATCCCGGCAGACGGCGAGCAGATTCGCAATAAACGGATGCGGAGGAACGTGGATACGCATTTGAAGCGTCATATCGCCCCCTTAAGCAACTGAATCGTCTTGTGAATCGCTCTCAAACTGGGTACGCAAAACTTCAAGCGAGGGGAACATGAAGTGGTTATCTTCTACATACTGAGCACTGAAAAGACCCTTGAGCCCCCAAAAATAACGGTCCTGGGTATGCTCGTTGCGCTGTACAACTAGCATGGCCGGCGGGGAAATGCGGGAGCATTCGATGAATTTACGCGCTGCGGTGACCGATTTTTCCGGACCGCAATCAAGGTGGAATTGGGGAACTAATTCTAGTATCCGCTTGCCTTCCAAACGCCGAGGATTCCTACGCTTGCGTCTTGTCAAGTGTGTGTCTCCTGCAATATGTGAGCGAGGACGGGACGAAAGCACATTAGAGTATATCGGCTCCGGGCAAAGAAGCAACAGGGGCAAGCCTATCTGTGATCAAAATCCTGTACCCACCAGGCTGCGCACCAATGTAAACGTGGCCACCCCGGCAATGCTCGCTACCGTCAGAGCCAACATCCAGAACAGCCATCCTGGCAGGTTCAGTCCCCTTTCGTCCTCCCAGCCTTCATCTTCGAGGTCGATAAACTCGGGTTCTATCTTTACAATGGGTCGCTTTGGGCGTCCTGCACTTTTGGTCGTCTCCGGTACTCGGGTAACTACGGATGCCTCGGGCGGCAGTGATTTTGTTGGAACTGTCGCCCTATCTTGCTGTGTTCGTGTCAGTTGAAGACTCAGTTTTCGAATTTCGTGCTTGAGGATTTGATTTTGATGCTGCAGTTGCTGGTTGTCAGATGATAGGTCGTCGAGACGGGCCTGAGCATCATCTAATTGGGTTAGTAGTCCTCGATAAACAGACATAGGTACAGAAGGTGCAGCAAGAGGTTGCCTGGGTTTGCGGACCATATGGTAGTCCCGGTAGTAGTGCTCTTATCATACCGATTGCTAACACTATAGAGAAAAGTGTTAAAGAATATCCCCCAAATCAAGGTGGCTAGTCCTCAATTAGATTAGCAACCCTGCTATTACAGCGTTGTAATGCGCAGGACCATCGTTTGTAGTGCTAGTCGGTTGGGTTCGCCGCTTTTGAGTTGAACCTCGCAAGCCAGGAGGAGTGGCATCACGCGGCTCAATTTTTGAGCTGTGGTCCGCTCTACTTCTTTTTGCAAGAAAAAGACACGATTTGGGTTGTGGACCTCGGCTGCCCGGGCGATGGCGGTCTTGTCTCGCTCACCTGCTTCTAGGAGCAGACGTACCCACAACCAGGTACGGAACTGATTGCTCAGGACAGCCAGAATACGTAGGGCTGGCTCACCCAGGTCCAGAAGCTGCTCGAGAATTTCAAGGGCCAGAGCACTCCGAGCATCCAGCAGAGCACGGGCAAGTTGGAAGCTGGTGTGGGCAGTCGCGCTGACAAGTTTACTAACTGACTGCTCATCAACGGGCAGTCCCCGGGTATAGAGACCAAGCTTGACCAGTTCGCCATCCAGACGGCGGGTATCGTTTCCAACGGCCTCGGCTAGCAATTCCACAGCCTGAGGGCTGAGCGACAGCCCTCGCGCCTGGGCCATTTGCTGCACCTGAGTTCTAAGCTTGTCTTCACGCCAGGGCGGGATCGAGTCGAACTCGCTGATCTCGCCGTATTTCTGGACCAGCTTTTTTAGCTTCTCCTCGGGACGGGCACCCAAGACCAGGAGCAGATGCGTACTGTCGGGGATACGCGGCAGCGTACGCTCCAACTCGGCCCAGAATTCAGCACTCGCACGGGGCTCAAGACACACAAGCCTGCCCCCGGCACCGAAAGGCGGTGTTACGCTCAAGTTTAAGGCCTCGATCCACTCCTCCGCACCCAGACGGTGCCAGTTGAAATCGAGCCAGAGCGGGTCGAGTATACGCTCACGCAGCTGGGTAATTGCCTCGCCGAGGCGATAGCCGTCCTCACCCCAAAATAGATGTACCGGCACCTATTCTCCCTGACGGCCGCTGACTACAACCTGATTTAAGGTCTGGACGGCAGCCAGATACTGAGGGTCCTCAGGGGTGGCGAGTCGTTCTAACTTGAAGTCCTTTGGCAAAGCTACTGCAACATCCGGTCGAATACCTTTTTTGTGTATATCTTGACCCGAGGGAGTCTTGTACTGGGCAATCGATACAGCTAGCCCTGAGCCGTCATCTAGCCTCTGGATAGTCTGAATGAGCCCCTTGCCGAAGGTCTTCTGACCGACTAGCGTTGCACGACGGTTGTCCTTGAGAGCCCCGGCCAGGATCTCGCTTGCGCTGGCGGTGCCCTCGTCCACCAGTACTACCAGGGGCTGCGTGGTAAGGGGAGCGCGTTTTGCACGGGCTTCATCTTTTCGGCCGTCGCGATCAACCGTGAATACAACTGTCTGACCGGGTTCAAGCCAGAGACGGGCAATCTCCACACCCGCTGTCAGTAGTCCACCAGGGTTGTTACGCAGATCCAGAATGAAGCCGGAGGCATTTTGTTTTTCAAGTTTTTGGATTGCCTGGCTCATCTGGTCAGTGGCGTTGGCATTGAACTGGGAGAGGCGAATGTAGCCGATCCGGCGGCCCGCCTCCTGGCGCAGGGCACTGGTAACCGGGTTAATCTCGATGGTCGCACGCTTGAGGGGCACATCAAACTGGCGTCCGTCCCGCTGGATAGTGAGCACCACTCGGGTGCCAACCCGGCCACGCATGCGCTCGGCCACATCATCGATAGCAAGGCCCTTGGTCGGCTTACTGTCGATGGCCGTGATCGTATCCAGGGCCTTGATGCCACTGCTGAAAGCCGGGGAGCCCTCGATTGGGGCAATGACTGTCGGCAGCTCAGACTTGGGATCGAGGCTAATTTGTAAGCCGACACCGGACAATTCGCCCGTGGTCGTGGTCTCAAGAGCCTGATACTGCCGGGGATCCAGAAACCGTGTATAGGGATCATCAAGGGTCTTGAGCATCTGCTGAATCTCTTCGTACAGTTGCTCTTTGGTCTTGACGGGCTTGGCCAGATATTGCTGCCGGACATCCCACCAGTCCTGACCATTAAAGCTGCTATCGACGTAGCTGCGGTTGACCGCAGTCCAGACGTCGGTGAGCAGTTCCTTGGACGTACTGCTACCCGTCGCCGTGGAGCAGCCACCCAACAGGGTCAGCACTGCAAGCCATAAAACAACTACGTTGCTTGCACGACGATACACGCATGCTTTTGCCCGTGGGGAGTGTCCAGTTCTCAAGGCCTGCCTCTCATACATTATTCAAAGGTAACTTGCTGGCGGGTGTAAGACGGCACTTCTGTTCGCATCGTCAAGCGCAGATTTTTGTGAAGTTTTATCTCACTCTAATCTCATTTTTGATATGCCTATCTTATGGAGGATCCGAGAGAAAAGCAGCCCTACTAAACTGTGTGAGTAGCATTTTTGAGTAAAATTATCATGTCCACTCAACAACGTGTTGTCGGTACTTTTCCTAGCCGCTCACAGGCAGAGCTTGCCTTAGGTAAACTGCGTGACAGCGGTTTTAGCATGAGTGACGTTTCTGTGGTCTCCAAGCATGACGATGCTGACTCCATAGCCGGTGCAGAAGTTACGGAAGATGTCGGCAACAAGGCCGACGAGGGGGCTGCGAAAGGAGCAACCACAGGTGGCTTGCTTGGAGGTGTTACCGGTCTGCTGGTGGGGATTGGTGCACTGGCTATTCCCGGTATTGGTCCTGTCATGACAGCAGGGGCACTTAGCACGGCTCTTGCGACCACGGCGGCGGGCGGAGCGATTGGTGCTGCAGCGGGTGGACTAGCTGGTGCACTGGTTGGTTTAGGGATCCCTGAGGAGCGGGCTCGCACCTACAACGAAACTGTCAGCCGTGGTGGGTACCTCGTCATGGTGGACGGTTCAGAAGCTGAGTTGCAACAGGCCGCGGCTATTTTGCAAGGCGGCGGCATTGAGGACTACGGCATGTATGCGGTCCCTGCGGCAAAGTAAGGTACTTGACTCACAAAACTGCGAGGAGCAGTAAACATGAATAATAAACTAGTGGGTTTGCTGGTAGGCATGGCATTGCTGATGGGTGCGGTAGCCCAGAGCAGTACTGCTCAAACTTCCGACACCAACGCTGGCTCAACCCAGGGCCAATCCAAGGGCGAAGCTGATGTGATGCGCCAGAAGCAGCTTGAATCAGACAACCGGGCAAAACAGCATCGGACAGATAGTGGGACGGACGGCCAGGTGGAGGGTAACAACCAGGTCACCAACGCTGGCTCAACCCAGGGCCAATCCATGGGCGAAGCTGATGTGATGCGCCAGATGCA
>JACMIX010000212.1 GCA_014380935.1 Gloeobacterales cyanobacterium ES-bin-141
CTGATTGCCGAGACGCGCACAAAAATTGGTGAGCAGGTACGGTTGCCGGCGGGCTTCTATTTCTATATTGAGTACGGCGGTCAATTCGAGGCTCAAGAGAGCGCCACCCGCGAGTTGCTGCTCTATAGCGCCCTGGCCCTTGTGGGAGTCATCGTGCTGCTGTACCTGTCGGTGCGTTCGGTGCGCTCGACCCTGCTAATCCTGACTAACTTGCCTCTGGCCCTCATTGGCGGAATAGTTGCCGTCTTTCTGGGTGGCGGTGTGCTCTCTGTCGCCTCGCTGGTCGGGTTCATCACCTTAATCGGCGTCGCCAACCGCAACGGCATCATCCTGGTAACCACCTACTACCAGAGAATGGCTGCCGGAGAGAGTTACGAAGTTGCAATCGTCGAAGGTTCTCTCGAACGTCTCTCGCCAGTGCTAATGACGGCACTCACCGCTGCCCTGGCCATGGTGCCCCTGATGTGGGGCGAACCGGCTGGCAAGGAGATATTGCAGCCCCTGGCTGTGGTTGTCTTCGGTGGCCTGTTCACCTCGACAGCTCTGACAATTGTCGTCATCCCAACCCTCTTCGCGTGCTTCGGTGAGCGCGAAGTCCCTCCCTCCACTGGTAAAGAGCTTACTGTCAAAGGCCTTGAGAGCATGCTCATACAGCAGTGAGCGGATTCCAACCGGGCCGCCCTGTGCATGAAAGCTAGACTCGACTGTGAAGGAAATATCCCAAAAGAAGCTTTGGAACCCACGGCAACGTCTACCGGCCGGTCGAGCCTCCCCGAGGTTCACAGGAGTATTCCCATCCCTCCGAAAGGCTTCTGGCCTAAGCTGATTGCCTATGCTGGCCCCGGCTATCTGATTTCGGTCGGTTACATGGATCCTGGCAACTGGGCGACGGACCTGGCCGGTGGTGCCCGGTTTGGTTACGCACTTTTGAGTGTTGTCCTGATATCGAACTTGATGGCTGTGGTGCTTCAGTCTCTGGCCGTCAGGTTGGGGGTCGCCACGGGACGGGATCTGGCCCAGGCCTGTCGGGATTATTTTCATCCCGGCATCGCTTTCTGCCTTTGGGTGTTGTGTGAGATCGCCATCATCGCCTGTGATTTAGCTGAATTGCTGGGTAGCGCGATTGCCCTGCAACTGCTATTCGGCATCCCCCTGGCCGGGGGGGTCTGCATTACTGCTCTCGACGTGTTTGTCGTGCTTTTCTTGCAAACCAAGGGCTTCCGCTATGTCGAAGCTTTGGTGGTGGTCCTGGTAGCGACGGTAGGTGTTTGTTTTGCAGCCGAACTGGTCTTCGCCCGACCGGACGTGGGAGGCATTCTGCTCGGGTACGTCCCCAGACTGGAGATCGTGCAGAACCCTGAGATGCTCTTCATTGCCGTTGGTATCCTGGGTGCGACGGTCATGCCGCACAATTTATACCTGCACTCTTCGATTGTGCAGACGCGTGCCTGGGGGCAAAGCTCCCCGGAGCGATGGGAAGCAATCAAGTTCGGTACGCTCGACTCGACCGTCGCTCTGTCTTTGGCCCTGTTTATCAACTCGGCAATCTTAATCGTGGCAGCCGCCACCTTCCACTTCTCCGGTTACCAGGGCGTTGCCGAGATCCAGGATGCCCATAAGCTCCTCTCGCCCCTGTTGGGTGTTGGTGCCGCGAGCACCATTTTCGCCCTGGCGCTGCTGGCGTCTGGCCAAAGTTCGACCCTGACGGCGACACTGGCCGGGCAGGTAGTCATGGAAGGCTTTTTGAACCTGCGTCTTGCCCCCTGGTTGCGCCGTGTTGTCACCAGGGCAATCGCCATCATTCCGGCGCTAGCAGTGATCGCCATCCTGGGAGAAGGGGCGACCGGTAGTCTGCTGGTCCTCAGCCAGGTGGTCTTGAGCCTGCAATTGTCGTTTGCGGTCGTGCCCCTGGTCATGTTTACAAACGACGCTCGGGTGATGGGAGAGTTCGTCAATCCTCTGTGGCTGAAAGTACTGGCCTGGTCAATCGCCGTCTTCATCGGCGGCTTGAATGGGTGGCTGTTGCTGCAAACGCTGCTCAGTTGGATTGCATCCCACGGATAATTTCTGTACTCTCGCTTCTACGCGCGAAGCGAAATAGCAAACGTTGAGGGATCACTCAGCCGAATACTCATGGCTCAAAATCGACATGATGACCAGCGACTCGAATGTCTCGCCCACTCTCAGACATTCACGCCACGTACCTTCAACTACAAACCCCTCTGAGCCATACAGGTGTCTGGCCCGCGCGTTGTGCTCTTTGACATCGAGCCACAACCTGTGTCCTTTCCACGTTTCAAATACTAGTTGCTTGATTAACTGGAGTGCCTGTCGGCCATATCCCTTACCTTTCTCGGCCACGACGATGCGCTGCAACGCAAAGCAGTGATTGTCATCATTGAGACCTGCAAGGAGGATGAAGCCGACTTTTTTGTTCTCAGGATTGGCCTCGATGAGCAGGTGGGCAAGATTTTCATCGAACAAGCTACGGCGGTGCTGCTCCCGTGACCATCGAAAGATAAATGAAGCGTTTTCCTGGTCCTGTTCGAGGGCCAGCACGTAATCAAGGTCCGCTTCCGTCGTAAGCCGCAAACGAATGTGCTCGGATTGGGCAATAATACTGTCCAGGTTGCTTTTCATCGGTCTGGCATTTTCCTGAGTATCCCGCATCAGACGGTAACTTCTGTATAGGCAAAATAAAGGGCAAGAATGACCAGGAACAGACCGTAGAGTTTGCCCAACAGTTGGGTCGGCAGCCTGAGAGCGAGCCTGCTGCCCAGATAAGTAGACGGAAACACACCTAGGGCAAGCCAGGCAGTCAACTGCCAGTCGATATGCCCCAGAAGCAGGTGGATTACCGTTCCCGGTAGGGCGAGTAGGGCCACGGTCGCGAGAGAGGACGCAAGGGCTGC
>JACMIX010000213.1 GCA_014380935.1 Gloeobacterales cyanobacterium ES-bin-141
CGCCACCACCTGACCGAGCTGGTCCTGGGGCGGCAGGATGGGCACAATCGGCTCGTAGTAGCCACCACCAAAAAGCTCAACCTGGCCGCGGTCTACCAGGCGGCGCAACTGGTCGATCAGATCCGGGTGGGTCTTGACCAGCCAGTCGAGCAAGAAACCCGTGAAGTGCAGGGTGTACTTGATCTGGTCATGGCGTTCGAGCAGTTCCAGAAACGGTGCGTAAGAGCGCTCAGTCGCATCGTGCAGCACAAAATCGAAGTTGCCGACTGGCTGGTGGTTGTGGGCTCCAAGCAGCAGGGCAAGTTTAGACATAACATTCCCGGGCATGTTCCCGGAGAATCTAACACGCCCGTGTGCCTGCTATCAGCACTCTCAGGGTAGATACAGGCTAGACAGCGCTAAGTAGATGAGGGTGGCTCGAAGGCAAAGACTGCCTGCTCGACGTCATCGCGGGTGAGTGAGTAGGGAAATGACAGCGTCTTGGTCTGGTCCTGATATTTGTAGTCCACCCTGAGAACTGTCTCCTCAAGGGAGAGCGTTGCCGACCAATCGGTTTGTTGACAGTGCCAGCTGTGAGGGACCTCGCTGTCGCGCTCGCAGCCGTGTTCGCGCAACCACTGTTCGAGGTCATGTAGGGGATGGTTGTACAGAGGAGTGTCGCCGGACGGCAAGTTCATAGGGCAATGCTGCAATCAGAGGTAATACACATGGTTCTAGCCTCGCACCAAACTGATGAATCCAACCAATAAAAGCGATGCCACAAAAGCAATGCCCAGAATGAACAGGGCGAACAACTCGGTTGCCGAGAGGGGCCGGTCGCTCAGGATCGCGTCACGTTGAGGCTTGCGGGTGCCCCGATACTGAGGGCCTATCTCGTCGGCAGCTGAACGCGGCTGAATAACGGACGTCCTCGAAAAACCGATGCTCTGGTCGTAGCGCGTGCGCTTAAGGGGGTGTGTCAATGTCGCGTACGCTTCATTAATCTGCTTGAATTTCTCCAGTGCTTCTGCCGGGTTAAGCGGAGAAATGTCCGGATGATACTGTTTGGATAATTGACGATAGGCACGGCGAACATCCCGCTCGGTCGCCCAAGGGGATACGCCCAGGATTTGGTAGTAGGTGCCGGTCTTCATCTTTTTTATTATGCCGTCCACGGAACGACCGTGCTCAACCTCCCGGTAGAACTCGAAAGTTGCTTGCCCTAGATACAGTGGACCCCCTGCTTCCAGGGTTGACGCACGACCGCATGTAGTGTTTGATTGAGTCCATACCACTAAATACCTGGAAGTGAGGCCGATGGTTGCCCAAGTAGATCTGGCAGGCGCGACGGTCAAGGTGGCAACTCTGTCTGCCTTGCAGGGGACAGTACAGATTGTGACCGGTGCGCGAAGGGGCTTTTACACATCCGTCATGACTCAGGCTCTGCGCCTGGCAGGTCAGGGAACGGCAGTACTGGTGATCCAGTTTCTCAAGGGTGGAATTGGTCAGGGACCTGACAAACCGATGTATTTGTGTCAAAACCTGCGCTGGGTTCGTTGTGACCTGGGACGCTGCCTGGACACGCCTCAGTTGGACCTCGAGGAGCAGCGGGCCATGCAAGACCTCTGGAAGTACACCAAGCGTTCGGTCCAGGCTGGGCGCTTTGGCCTGGTTGTGCTGGACGAGTTGAGTTTGGCCATCCAGTTCGGTCTGATTCCGGAGCAGGAGGTGGTCGAACTGCTACGCGAGCGCCCTTCCTATATGGACATCGTTTTGACCGGGCCTGAGATGCCGCAGGCGGTCCGCGAACTGGCCGACCAGGTTACCGAACTGCGCAAGGTACCTGCACAGACTTAGAATAGGCTTTAACGCCCTGGGGACGGATGCGCCATGCTCAAAAGCGATACCTGGATCAAAGAACGCTGTTTGCTCGAGGGGATGATCAGCCCATTCGAGCCCAAGCTCATCCGGCAGGTCTCGACCGATCTTGATCAGGCCACGGGAGCCGGGCTGACCAGGCGGGTACTGAGTTTCGGACTATCATCCGCGGGCTACGACATCCGGCTCTCACCGGGCGAGTTCAAGGTATTTCGCCGGGTGCCCGGCGCGCAGCCAATCGACCCCAAGTGCTTCAATAGCCGTTGCCTGGAGGACATGGCTCTCGTGGAGGGTCCCCACGGTGCCTACTTCATCCTGCCGGCCAACTCTCTGGCGCTCGCCCACTCAGTCGAGAGCTTCGCCATGCCCGACGATGTGGTCGGCATGACCAGTTGCAAGAGCACCTACATCCGTTCGGGCGTCAACATCCCGATCACGATCCTGGAGCCGGGCTGGAAGGGCGTGCTGACCCTCGAAATTGCCAATCCTACTCCCTGCGATGTTCTGGTCTACGCGAATGAAGGTATCGCCCAGGTATTGTTCTTCTCGACCGAGCACCCGCCGGAAGTAACCTACGCAACCCGTCAGGACGGTCCCGGCAAGTACCAGTCCCAGGAGAAGCAGGTAGTCCTGCCGAGGGTCTGAACCCGCTCCACTAGAATGTGGCCATGACGGCATTGACACTCCACTGGCCCGCCCTCGAACTGACCGACGAGCGGTTCGAGCGACTGTGTGCGTCTAATCCCGAATTGCGCCTCGAGCGCACCGCCGCAGGAGACCTTGAGGTTATGGCC
>JACMIX010000214.1 GCA_014380935.1 Gloeobacterales cyanobacterium ES-bin-141
CAAGATTCTGATACCGTCCGAACTGATCGCCTTTCTCGAACAGTTCGAGCAATCGACTGACACTGAACTCGCCAGGGCTTACCGTGCCTCGATCAAGTCAGTTTGACTTTCCGAAAGCAACGCTGAGAGACAACGGCCCAGCCGGTGAAGGCTTGAACGACCACCAGCAACGATGTGGCGCAGGCCCTGGCCATGCTGCAAGAGCTTCTGAAGGACAACGAAGATGGAAAATCCTAGATACACAGTTGTCATCCGCTGGTCCGACGAGGACAGGGCGTATTTAGTGGAGTTGCCGGAATTCGCTGCGACCGTTATGCAGCCGGTGACCCACGGCGATACCTACGAGCAAGCTCTCAAACACGGCCTCGAAGTTCTGGAGACGCTCATCGAGATGTATCGGGAAGAAGGTCGTCCGTTGCCGCCCTTGCCCGTGCGGGAAGTGGCTTAGGGAAACCGGGCTTTCGTGCGTTCGGGACTGACCACCTCTTCGAGAGTGCGCGGAGTCTCCAGTCCGAAAGCCTTTTCTGCCATGGTTCCCTCGAGAAAACGGGACACGCATCTCTCGACTACCCAAGAACGGTCAGACGCTCTTCAATGGTGACACGACCATCCACGCTGCTCTACTGGAAAAAGGGGGAGGTGCTGTCTTAACTTGTGAACTATTGCTCGCAACGCGGTCCACTTGCCGCCGGGCGGCGTACAGAATAGAGAAGAGAGCGACACACTTCAACCCGAGCCCAGGTTTCACGACCATGGCGCTGCCGGTTCACGACCCCTAATGCCACGCGACCCAAACGAACCACACCCGCCCTCCGTAGAGGACGCCCGGTTGTACCGCGCTCTGCGGGCGGGCGATCGTCAGGCCATGGTCTCGCTCTACCGGCGGCACGCCAAGCTGGTCTACGGCCTCGCCCTCGCCATCCTCAAAAACGAGCAAGAAGCCGAAGACCTGAGCCAGGAGGTGTTCACTACACTGTGGCGAGGCAGCAGCTACGACCCGGAGCGGGGAGCCCTTACCAGTTTTCTGGTGGTGCTCACCCGCTCACGGGCGCTCGACCGCTTGCGGGGCAGTGGCCGCAAATTGCGGTTTTTCGAACGATTCGCCCGGATGCTTCCTGCCCAGTCAACCCCCTTCACCCCGCTCGACCGGGCGAGTGCGGAAGAGTACGCCCGCGAAGTGCGCGAGGCCCTGGCACAATTGCCCAGTTCCGACCGCGAGATTCTGGAGTTGAGTTTTTTCGGGGGCCTGAGCTACAGCCAGATCTCCCAGAAGACCGGCACTCCCCTCGGCACCGTCAAACGCTGGGCCAGGCGGGGTATGAATCAGCTGAAAGCGGGCCTGGCCCACCTTGTTGAATAAGCATGAGCGAGTACGAGATGGAAGATGATGCCCTACCCGCAGATGTCCAGGAATGTTTGCTCGCGGCTGTGTTCGACACCCTCGAAGAAGATGAACGCCGACAACTCGAAGCCCTCCTGAAGCGCAGGCCGGACCTGGTCCATGAACTTGGC
>JACMIX010000215.1 GCA_014380935.1 Gloeobacterales cyanobacterium ES-bin-141
CGAGGCAGCAGGCGTAACAGCGATTGTAAATACCGGCATCTTTCCAGGTGTTTCCAATAGCATGGTCCGTCAGGCCGTCGAGCACCTAGACTCTCCAGAGCGTATCGATCTCAGTTACGTAGTCTCAGGTTCTGGCGGCGCGGGTGTCACGGTTATGCGCACCACCTTTCTGGGCCTGCAACGCCCGTTTGAATTCTGGCGCGACGGACGCTGGCAGACGACACGGCCCTATAGCGACCGTGAAACTGTCCAGTTTCCAGATCCCTACGGTCGGGTGAATGTGTACACCTTCGATATGCCAGAATCCTTTACCCTCGCCCACTCGTTTCCGGTCAAAACAGTGACGACCAAGTTCGGGGTAGTCCCGGACTTCTACAATCACCTCACCTGGATGGCTGCCCACTGGTTCCCGACACCGTTGCTGCGCAATCCCCGCACAGTCGAGTTCATGGCCAACGTCAGCCACTTCATGACCTCGGTGACGGATCGCTTTAGCGGAATGGGAGTAGGCATGCGGGCTCAGGTGAGCGGGATGAAAGATGGTCGTCACGCCGTCTACGCCTCCACGCTCGTACACCCGAGTGCTGCAGCAGCAACCGGCTGCGGGACCGGCAGTCTCGGGCAACTCTTACTCGAGGGACGGCTTCAAAAACCCGGTGTCAGGCCCGTCGAGCAGGCCGTCTCGACACCACTCTTCGAGCAGATTGTTCAGGATCGCCAGCTAGTCATCAAAGGAGGCTGGGTGCAGGAGTGGGTGCAAGAGCAGGTGCAAAATCTGGACAAACGTCCCAGATAGATCTATTATTCATGGACAAGCGTTCATAGGTCACTGTAATGAACAGCCAGGCAATCAGAACACAGACAAGAACACGTCCAATCGCGGTTCCGCCGCTGGACCCCCACCCACCGGAGGGGGTCGAGGAGTTGTTCGAGACGTTTCTGGCGAGTTGGCCCGGTGTTTGCACAGATGAGCAACTGCGCCGTCTGCTCAGCAAGCTCAACCGTCGCGGTTGGCGGTGTGCGGTGGTAGATGGCGGGCGTAGCGCCGACCCGGCAGCCTGGAAGTTATTCACGGCTTCCGGCCACAACTGGCAGGTCCGGGTTGCAAGTGTGCGCGAGGGGCTGCACAGTCTGGACCTGTTGCAGAGCAGTCGGCAGTTTGAATGCATTGTCCTGCGCGACATTCCCTGCTCGCTTGCTCGGGTACACGACTGGCTGACCTGGACACCCGGTCGCGGATGCGTTCTGTGGCTCCGGGGAGGCGAGGCGTTCTTACTCCAGGAGCACTGGGTGCATCAGGCCCGGACGCTGTGGCTTGAGCGTTTTGGTCTGGTGCTTGAGCGAATCCTGAAGAGTCTTGACCGCTGGGGTTAAAGTCGGGGGTCTATCCTAAGATCAGTGGACCCGTGCATCCTGGCCGGTCTACCTTGGACGTATACCCACCGAAGTAGGTGCCATGACATTCATTGAGACCCGCGCAGAGCGGATGGTCCTCAACCTTGGACCTCATCACCCATCGACGCACGGTGTCCTCCGGATGATCGTCACTCTGGACGGCGAAAACGTGATCGATTTCAGGCCGGTGATTGGCTATTTACACCGGGGCATGGAAAAGATTGCCGAGAACCGCTCGATCGTCCAGTATTTGCCTTACGTGACCCGCTGGGACTATACAGCGGCAATGCTCAACGAGGCAGTCACAGTCAACGCGCCGGAGATGCTTGCCAACGTGCAGGTTCCGCGCCGCGCCCGATACATCCGCGTCATCATGCTGGAGCTTTCGCGCCTTGCCAACCACCTGATGTGGCTTGGTCCCTTTCTGGCGGACATCGGGGCGCTTTCACCCTTTTTCTACATCTTGCGTGAGCGCGAGATGATTTACGACCTCTTCGAGGCAGCAACCGGTCTACGACACATCGGAACCAATTACTTTCGAATCGGTGGTGTGGCGGCCGACCTGCCCTATGGGTGGGTGGACAAGTGCCGCGACTTCTGCAACTACTTCCCGCCCAAAATTGACGAGTACGAGCGTCTCATCACCAACAACCCTATCTTCCGCAACCGTATCGAGGGACTCGGTGTCCTCTCCCGCGAGGATGCGATCAACTGGGGCGTCTCGGGACCGATGCTGCGAGCAAGCGGCGTCAAATGGGATCTGCGCAAGGTGGACCATTACGAGATCTACGACGAGCTTGATTGGGAAGTGTCCTGGGACACGGGCTGTGACTGTCTGGCGCGTTACCTGGTCCGCCTTAGAGAGATGCGCGAATCGACCAAGATGCTTTTGCAGGCCCTCGACATGTTGCCGGGCGGACCCTACGAAAACCTTGAAGCACGCAGGCTTGCCGAGGGTCCCAAGTCGGAGTGGAACGGCTTCGACTACCAGTTCATCGGCAAAAAGTCCTCCCCGGCTTTCAAGATCCCGGCCGGAGAGCACTATGTACGGGTCGAGTCCGCCAAGGGTGAGCTGGGTATCTATCTCCTCGGCAACGATGACATGAGCCCCTGGCGCTGGAAGATTCGGGCACCCGACTTCGTCAATCTGTCGGTCGTACCCCAGATGTGTAACGGTGCCAAACTGGCCGATCTGATTGCGATTCTTGGCTCAGTGGACATCATCATGGGCTCTGTTGACCGCTGATAGGGTTTCCAAAACCCATCTTGAGATGGAGGAATGCACCCTGGAGTCCCGCTAATGTTATGGCAGCACTTTGCCCATACCACGAGCACAAAAATGACTTACAAGGGTTGGACCATCACTACACGCGAGGAGAACAGCGGCGTCGCTGTCGATTACACGGACCCCAATGGCAAGATCTATGTTGAACCCTTTTGCTTCCGTACTCAGGAGGGTGCCAGAACCTACGCCAGGGACTGTATCGATCTGAAAATCCGTCAGGTAGCCAGGACAAGCCCCATGACTGTCGGTGTGACCCAGGCTGTTGCCTGAGGTAGCCCGCCCCTTCAAAGCATCTCCGTCGGCTGCATAGCGCACCGACGGAAATGTTCTGCAGCAGTATGCTTCCCGGGCTCAGTCGTTCCGGAAAATATGCACGTCCCAGTCGCTGAGTTCCACTTTAAGGATGGCACCATCTACATTGACGTCATAATTGCGAGTCCACTCGTGCCACTCGCCGTCCGTCGGTATGCATGGGACTGTGTACTCACCTAAATAACCGTCTCCCAAGTGGGCTACCACGACGACACGTGACCCTTCATCGTTGTAGCGAACGAAGGCCAGTACGTGCCGCTCCTCATCGACGTGGAAAAAGTCGCAATTGGCAGTCCAGAGTGCATGCGTCTCGCGCCGCAGGGCGATCAGACCCCGGTAGCGCTCGAGCAGTGCGTGAGGTTTATCCTTGTCCAGGAGCGACCAATCCACCTCGTGTACATCTTCGTCCTGGGGGTAGGCCTGGGCGAGTGCCTGTCCCTGGTAGAGCATCGGTAAGCCCACCGAGGTCATCAGCAAGGCAGCCGCGCATTCGAGGCGCTTGAAAGAACCTTCCTCATTAATACCGGCGTCGCGCAGGCGCTGAAGTAGGCGCGGCTTGTCGTGGTTTTCATAGAAGTTGACTGCATTGCTGGGACCGGGATAGCCGTCATGAATCGGGTCGATGGCATCGACGATCTGGTCGGCGCTGAACATGTTGCGCACGAGCAAATCATCGATCATCCAGTAGTAGGTCTCGTGGTAGGCCCCGTCTGCGGGTCCGTCCCCTCCGGTAATGGCCGGGTTCTCCGGGATGTGCTCCGCAACGATATAAAAGGGCTTGAACCCAGCTGTCTCTTTTGAGCGCTTTGCCACCTCCCCGATGAAATCGAAGTACTTGATCTGACGTGCGGCATCGATACGGTAGCCATCGATGTGGTACTCGCGTGCCCAGTACTCGACCAATTCGTAGAGAAATTCTCGGGCCGGGTTGCGCTGGTGGTTCTCGTCGTAAAACTCAAGATTGAACTTTGGTCCCCAGATGTTGCCCGGTTCGTCAGGTTCGGTGCCGGGTTGATAGAACCAGTAGGTGAAATCGATGCGGGTAAGCGGATTCTCGGACTCGGAGTGGTTGAGCACGAGGTCGAGAATGACGCGCATACCGCGGGCATGGCACTCGTCGATAAACTGCTTGAGTTCTTCCGGTTTGCCGTAGGACGACTCCGGGGCAAAGGGGTGACGGGGGTTGTAGCCCCAGCCCTGATCGCCGGGGTACTCGGTCACCGGCATCAGTTGTACGCAGTTGATGCCCAGGTCATGGAGATAGTCCAGGTTCTCGATTGCCTCGATGTAACCGTCTCCACCAAAAGCACTAACATGCAGTTCATAAATAATCAACCGGTCGTCTCCGGGCAACGAGACATCGTCATGCTGCCAGACGTACTCATCCACGATGCGCTTGCCGTCTTTGATGCGGATGACCGCGTTTTCTCCATCTTTCTCGTTGATTTGGCGGGCAAAGGGATCAGCAAACGTCACCCACTCGTCCTTGGCAAAGAAACTCTTGGAAACCGTGCAGAATTTATACTCGTGCTCACCATCCGGCAGGTCTACCTCTGCCCAGTAGGTACCGCGCTCCCCCATGGTCATGGGGATTTCTTGCCAATCGGAAAAAGAGCCGACCAGGGCTGCTTTTTCGTTGTAGGGTGCGAGCAATTCAAAGCGGATTTTTGCCGTTTTTTGACCGTCAGCAGTCGAACTCTCGGGATGGGTTTCTGATGCGCCTTCTGCATTTATCTGAGGAGCTTCTTTGGAGGTAGTCATAATGTCCCCTTACGGTGCGAATTAAATGAGCCATGACAAAAAACGGCGTTCCTTTACGAGAGCAAACCGTTCGCATTCCTGAGTTCGATGAGGACTCAGTGACTTCTCCGGCACATCTTGTCTTACAATCGCCTTAACTAAGACCAACCGGAAATATTTGCTTTTGGTAGACTGTACTATCCAAACAACATGTCAGAGAGCCTTCTGACAATACCGGAATCTGAAAGCTTGTGCCATCTATCTTTCGGATTAGCAAACCGGATTCCTGCTCAGCCCGGACTAAGTACTTACTTTTCTCTAAACTTCCTGAGAATGCATCTTCACTCTACGTACGAGTGTCCGAGATGACAACGCAGCAACTCCAGATCTGGTTTTGGTGGGTGGTAGGTACTGTTGTAGGGCGGGTCATCGGTTTGGTTATCATGCCTCTGTGAACCCACTACATTGATGATGGGATTGACCAAACCAATGGAGGAACCATGCACAGCATCCAACAAAAACTTCATATCGGTAGCGATGGTCTCCTGCAAATTCACTTACCTGAAGCGCGAGATACCGATATCTATGTCGTGATTGTCTATTCTGTCAGTCTTCCAAAACCTGTTGAAGCGTTGCCTCTAGCACAGTTTTACGGTTGCATTCAGGATGAGACCTTTACAAGACATCCTCAAAGTGAACAGTCCGAACGTGAACTCTTCGAATGAGATACCTTCTTGATACGAATACCTGTATCGTTTATCTCAAAGGCAAAAACTTGAACCTCCGACAAAAACTCGACGCGATTCCTATCTAGGAGCTGACTGTATGTTCGGTTGTCAAGGCGGAACTCTCCTTCGGAGCGATGAAAAGTGCTCATCCAGAGCGCAACTTCCTGCTACAACAGGCGTTCTTGGATCAGTTTTTCTCATTGCCCTTTGATGATCTTGCAGCTATTACCTTTGGTAAAGTTCGAGCAGACCTGGAATCTAGGGGTACTCCCATTGGAGCCTACGATCTACAAATTGCTGCTATTGCTTTGGTAAATGATTTAACTTTAGTGACACACAATACCCGCGAATTTAGTCGAGTGGACAATTTGAAGGTTGAAGATTGGGAGTCTACCTCACCCTAGATACTGGCTGGATATCTGAGATGACAGCGCAATAGCGAAATCAGCAGGTTAAGCTTTGAACGCAGAGTACAGTAAAGCAAGGATTCCTTACCTTGTATCTACGTCACAGGCTTCGTGTTGGTGTGGCTGTTGCATAGGACGCAGTCATGAAAGAGAGTGTTAAATCAAGTGGCGAGAAGACTATCCATGCAACAAATCCTCAATGCCCAGTTGATCAACA
>JACMIX010000028.1 GCA_014380935.1 Gloeobacterales cyanobacterium ES-bin-141
CACTATCACCTAACTGGTTGACTACGCGCGAACGGCCGTACTCGGGCTCAAGGTAAAAGGTACTGCGTGCAATGTAAGCACACAGCCCACAACCAATGCAGGTAATTTCGTCTACGTAAAGGCCTTTCTGGCGCAGCATCCCGCCCAGTTCGGGCTCACAGCCGGAACGCTCGGTGTCACTTCTCAGTCCACCGCCGAGTTCTGGTTCGAGGCCTGTACGTCCAAAAGTGTGTCCATCAGCCATTACGCACTCCAGCGTTGCAGGACCAGACGGACTGTGCCGTCCTCCCGGTTCTCCTGGGTCGCCAGGTTGAAGCCCTTGCGTATCGACTCCGCCATGACGGTGTGGCAGGCATATCGCTGACAGACTTTACCGAGGAAACGTTCAACTGACCAGGACTGTTGCCAGAACTGTAAGTCGGTGACGAGTTCGTACTCGTGACCATTCCAGCTGAACCCGACATCGTGACCGTTGTCCTGGCGGATCACCATGCTCGCCTGGCGGGTCTCGCCACGGTAACCACGGACATTAAGTGTCCCGCGCTCGTAAGCAATATTCAGGTCGTGCAAAGACTTCTCGAGGCAATCCAGGTCGCGGATGCGGGTCTTGATCTGGGTAAAGTGGGACATGCGACAGCTCCTAGTACTCTTGCTGACTGGGTGAGGTATACGTGATGTTGTGTAAAGGCTGAGACACAGTTGTGTCCTGGTAATGATCAGCGGTCAGCTCCTGATGCTCGGCATGACCCAGAGCTTGCTCGATGGATCGAGTCAGTTCTGTACAACGATTACCGGCGACGCCGGTTACCCGCTCCTCAATGCGACCGTTCGGGTAGATAATGTACTCAATCTGTTCCATGGGTTGGGAAGCCTTGGTCTGAAGAGTAGACTTTCTGTAACGATGAGCCCAATTTAGTAGCCATCGTCTCTTACGTAGCCGCCATAGTCAAGCCAGAACTCAGGCTTCTGAAGCTACAAATCTGGCTTGTCTTTGAGGGTCCTTCTATGATAGGGGTCCGTGAAAAGATTGAGATCTGTTAAGAGATGGATTGCCGATCTGTTACTGGACGGATATTGGGCAAGCCCGACTCACAGCAATGTACAGATGGACCACCAAGGAGTTTTGGCTAATGACTTTGAGCCGTTCTCAAGTGCTGCTTGCCATGGCCATCACAGCAGTCATCTTGCTGGTGACAGCTCAGGTCTGGCGGAGTCTGGCCGATATTTCGTTGCCGGTGACCTTTTCGTGGCTTGCCCTGGCCGAGGGGGTTGGGCTGGGACTGGGCATTTGGCTTGTGAGTCAAGTTGTCTACCGAGTTTGGCCTGCCTATCAAGAAGCTGCTTTGCAGTACGCGCAGATTGTGCTCGGACCTCTACAGCGGACGGACATTCTCTGGTTGGGTCTACTTCCGGGTCTCAGTGAAGAGTTGCTCTTTCGGGGAGTGGCTCTGCCCACGCTAGGACTGGTGGCGAGCAGTTTGTTGTTTGGGGTGTCGCACCTGTTACCCGAGCGCAAGTACTGGCCCTACCCCGTCTGGGCAACTGTGATTGGTCTTGTGCTTGGCATAGCAGCACAGGTCACAGGCAACCTGCTAGTGCCAGTCATCGCCCATGTCCTCAACAACTGGCTGTCGGGCCTGCTGTGGAAGGCGACGTACAGTGAGTCCCCCGATGTACGGTGAGACGACTTGATTACGTTTGTACGCGGGTTGCTGGTCGAGGTCGGTCCACGCTCAGGACAGACCTGGGCCACTGTCGATGTCCAGGGTGTAGGCTACAAGGTCTGGACCCATGCGCGGACGATTGCAAAGTTGCCCCTGGTTGGCCAGGAGGTCAAGCTCTTCACCAATCTGGTCGTGCGCGAAGACGATATGCAGCTTTACGGCTTCGCGGACCCTTCCGAACGTGAGTTGTTCTCCCACCTGCTCGCGGTGAGTGGGGTCGGTCCCCGACTCGCGCTGGGTCTGCTCGAGACTTTGCAGCCACCCGAGTTAGTACAAGCCGTCTTGCAAAAGAACGTGCGCGCCCTCGCCCTCGCCCCCGGCGTCGGGCTCAAAACAGCCGAGCGTCTGGCCCTTGAACTGCGTTCACGCCTGCAAAAGTGGCGCGAGGAGAGCGGCGTCCTGTCGGCCCCGGGAGCGCGGGCTTCCTCAAAAGTATACGAAGAGGTAGAGCTAGCCCTACTCGCACTTGGTTATTCATCGACCGAAGTGGCCCAGGCGCTCAACGCGGTCGCCCCGGAGCTTGCCGACCGGCAGGAGACGGAGGTGTGGTTGCGCGCGGCCATCGGCTGGCTGAGCGAACAGGGGTAAGTAGTTGACCCTACAATAGGGGGTGCAGCATTGATAAGCACCTCATGGCCCTAGCCGATTCGGACCTTCTCCGCCAGGCGGACCCCGAAAGACTCCACCGCATCCGCCACAGCGCCAGTCACATCATGGCCATGGCGGTTCAGAAACTCTTTCCCGAGACCAGGGTGACAATTGGCCCGGCCATCGAGAATGGCTTCTATTACGATTTCGACCGGCAGGAGCCCTTCACGCCGCAGGATCTCGAGAAGATCGAGCAGGAGATGCGCCGCATCGTCAAGCAGAAACTACCGATGGTGCGCGAGGAAATTCCCCGCGAGCAGATGCGCGAACGCCTCGTCGAACTGAACGAGCCTTACAAGCTAGAAATTTTTGAGGGTTTCGATCCCGATGTGCCGGTGACTTTGTACCGGACAGGTGACTGGTGGGACATGTGTTCCGGCCCGCACATCGAAAATACAGCCGAGATCGACCCCAAGGCGCTCAAGCTACGCTCGGTAGCCGGTGCTTACTGGCGCGGCGACGAGAAGCGGCCCATGCTCCAGCGTATCTACGGCACGGCCTGGGAGACTCCCGAGCAGCTGGCCGAGTTTCTGCGCCGCGAGGAGGAAGCCAAAAAGCGCGACCACCGCAAACTGGGCCGCGAACTGGGTTTGTTCACCTTCTCAGACCTGGTAGGACCGGGGCTGCCCCTGTGGACCCCCAGGGGAGCGCTTTTGCGCTTCACCCTTGAGGAGTTTCTGCGCAAAGAGCAGACCAGGCGTGGTTACCAGCAGGTCGTGACCCCGCACATTGCTCGGGTGGACCTCTTCAAAACCTCCGGTCACTGGTTCAACTACAAAGACGATATGTTCCCGCTGATGAGCACCAGCGATGACCCAAATAGTGAAGATGGCTTCGTGCTCAAGCCGATGAACTGCCCTTTCCACATTCAAATCTACAAGTCAGAGCTACGTTCGTACCGGGATCTGCCCATTCGTCTGGCCGAGTTCGGCACGGTTTACCGCTACGAGAAGTCGGGGGAACTGGGTGGGCTGACCCGGGTGCGGGGCTTTACACAGGATGACTCGCATTTGTTTGTCACCCCGGCACAGCTCGATGACGAGTTCAGAAAAGTCGTCGATCTGATTCAGTTCGTCTTCCGCGCTCTACAACTCGGAGATAGTTTTTCAGCCCGTCTGTCGTTTCGTGAGCCGGGCTCCGACAAATATATTGGCTCTGAAGAAGCCTGGCAGATGGCTGAGGGTGCCATCGAGCGGGCTGCCCGGGAACTGGGGCTTGACTACTCTATTGCTCGGGGAGAAGCGGCCTTCTACGGCCCGAAGCTCGACTTCATCTTCCGTGACGCTCTCGGACGCGAGTGGCAGCTCGGGACGGTTCAGGTAGACTACACCTTACCGGAGCGCTTTGAGCTTGAGTATGTGGCCGAGGACAGCTCGCGCCAGCGTCCGGTCATGATCCACCGGGCACCTTTCGGGTCGCTTGAGCGGCTCACCGCTATTCTCATCGAGCACTACGCTGGAGATTTCCCACTCTGGCTCGCACCCGAGCAGGTGCGCATCCTACCGGTCGGCGAGAGCTACCTGGGTTACGCCAGGTCGCTTCAGGAGCAACTGATGGCCACGGACGTGCGCGTCGAGGTAGACAGCTCCAACGAGCGCCTGGGCAAAAAAATTCGCAACAGCGAAACAGCCAAGATCCCGGTCATGCTGGTCGTGGGCGAGAAGGAGGCAGCCGGGGGAACCGTCTCAGTACGTTCGCGCGCCGATGGAGACCTGGGTTCGATGAGCACAAGCGAGATAGTACAGCACGTCACCAACCGCATCCGCGAACGCCGGTAGAGGGGCGGCCCTACGCAGGAGGATTCTCAGGGGCGACTTCGACCATAGGAATCTCCAGGGCCACGCGCCCCAGCTGTCCATGCCGGAAATCCACCAGCAGTTGTTCGGAGGCGCGGTCCAGACTGCCGTGGTATTTCAGATCGGCCACCTCGGCAAGCCAGGCCTCTCCCTGTACGACGCGTGGATCGACGCCGAACCGCTCCTTTAAACGCTCAGGGATAAGCGGGATGAGCAGTTCGACGGCTACTGCCGCAACCCGCGTCACAGTGTAGGCAGCCTGACCGATATCGTCACAGATAGCTAGCTTGACAGCCGAGTGCTGATCCTCAAGACGCGGCGGCAAGATGCCGGGGCTGTCGAGCAATTCGATTTGCTCCGAGATCCGTACCCAACGCAACTGCCGGGTGACTCCGGGTTTAGCTGCACTTTCCGCCACGCGTTTGCCGACCAGGCGGTTAATGAGGGCGGACTTGCCTACGTTCGGAAAACCGATCACCGCCGCCCGCACCGCCCGGGGGCGCATACCGCGCCGTTCACGGCGTTCATTGACGAGGGCCGCTTTAGTCTGAGTGGCTCTTAAAACCGCACGGACTCCCTCACCGTCTTGAGAGTTGGTGGCGAATACCTGTTCGCCCCGGGCCTCGAACCAATCTACCCAGCGTCTCAGTAAAGATGCCGGGATGAGATCCGACTTGTTGAGGATGACCAGGCACTGGCGCTCACCAATCAGCCGCCGGATCTCCTTATGGCGCGAGGCTTGAGGAATGCGCGCATCGAGCACCTCCAGCACCAGGTCCGCCTGCTTGAGCTGCTCTTGCAACTGGCGGCGGGCCTTGGCAATGTGGCCCGGGTACCACTGGATCAAATGGGGAGTCAGATTTTCCATACCTTTACCGTAACAGCAGCTTTAGAGCATGCTGAAACTACGCAGGAAGGCCTGGGGAGGCATTGGGTGAGGCCAGGCGAAAGCGTGTCGGAAAGCAGCTTCCTGACAGCTTTTAAGCTGGGCAAAATCAATCACATCGTGGGTGAGCAAATTCTCGTACTCAAACGGCAGGCGTACGTCGTGCAGACCGGCGTTATCCGTGCAGATGGCAATATCGACACCTGCGGCAAAGCAGCGCTCAAAGACCGGGCGCAACTGAGCAATGTTCTGAAGGGTGCCCGTTTTGATATAGGTTGTAGGACACACCTCAAGACACTGTCTGCGGGCGGCGAGTTGCGGCAATAGCTCCGGGTGTAGAAGGGGGATCTGGATGCCGTGGCCGATCCGGCAAACATAGGGCAGCAACTGCGGGTAGCAGCCGTCCTGAGTCTCGTAAAGGTGTGCTGTCGTCTTGAGGCCGAGAGCCAGGGCGTATTTGTACAGCTCAACCAGCGTATCCATACGGTTGGCGTAAAACGTGTCCCCACCAGCAACGTCAATGCCCGAGACATACTCGGGCTCGCTGCCTGCAAGGTCTACAATCGCACGGTTTACCCGGTCACTGAGGCGGCTGTGCAAGCAGAGGATCTGGCTTGTAACAATCGGATACTCAGCCGAGCGGGCAGTCTTGCCGATCACCTGAACGACCTCGCGCATTTGGGCAATCCGGTCCGATTCACTCAGAGCACGATCGGTGCGCAGGTAAGGGGTGTAGCGAATTTCCAGATAGGCCAGATTTTCAAAGACGTAAGCACCTCGAATAAGCTTGCTGACAAAGTAAGGCAGTGCGTCCAGCGTTTGAACGTGCTCGACGAGTGTGTGTAGTTCGAGATACTCAGCTAAACTGCCGCGGGGACGAGTAAAGAAGGCTTCAAACTCCTGATAGTCAGGATACTCCTCAGCTAGAGGATGTCCCTTTCTCATCAGGAAACGCCACAGGATGCGAGGTACGATAGAACCACCCAGATGGCGATGGAGTTCTGCGTGCAAGGACATGGGCAGGCCTCCTCAAAAGCTAAGAGTATTCAGCGCCTACCAAAATAGGCGCACTTAAATTTTTCCCATTGTGCTCTATTTTGAGCCGGGCCTGGTACAGATTGTCAGGCCGTCGCAATACGCCAAAACATCAAGACCCCAATGAGAATAAAACCGCTTGCCGCACCGATCTGGATATAGGTAGGTGAAATCAACTTGCTGATGTATTCGCCTGCGAGGACACCCAGCAAACTTGCCAGGACCAGTGCTAGCGCCGAACCGATGAAAACCGACCAGGGCGAATTGGACTCGGAAGCCATTAAAAAAGTAGCAAGCTGGGTCTTGTCACCCAATTCGGCAAGAAATATCGAAGCGAAGGTAATGCCCACGAGCTTCCAATCCATTGCTTCTCCTCCCTTAGAAGAATTCTATGGGCGAGGGCAAGACCCCACCGCCCAAACAACCAGTGTTTTGGCAGTGAAAGTCTCGCCCCCAGAAGCTTGAAAACTCTGTCCTCAGACCGGGCAAAAAGCCAGCATGTCGATCGGAGGTCTGGAAGTTACCAGCGGGCTACTCCCTTTCAGTAACACATTGTTAATGTAGCACGAAGTATTGTTAATAAAGCGCAGGTATGCAGCTAGTCACAAACTTTTAATACATTTGCTGTAAAGTGAGGCTGCAAAAAGTCCAGAGCTCTCAGTACTCAATAAACTGCGAACATTTTATGACCATGCTGACTAGCTCGATTTTGATTGTTGAGGACGACCCTGTCATTCTTGATGCGGTGCGTCGCTACCTTGAGCATGCAGGCTACCGCTGCCTGGGGGCACAGACTGGTTCTGAAGCGGGCCATCTGGTCTGGCAACATCGCCCGGAGCTGGTCATACTCGATTTGATGCTGCCCCAGGTAGACGGCTTTGAGCTATGCGAGCGCTGGCGACGCGACGAATACTTCGCGCCCATATTAATGTTGACAGCTCGCAGCGAAGAAGAATATCGGCTCCGGGGACTGGCAGCAGGAGCCGACGATTATTTGAGCAAACCCTTTTCAGCCCTTGAACTCATTGCACGCGTGAATGCCCTATTGCGGCGTGCCTATACAGATGGATACCGGGCCGTCAGGCATCTGGGAGAAGTGGTAGTAGACCGCGGGAGTCGTCAAGTATTGATCGACAAAAAAAATATCGATCTGCGTGGGAAAGAATTTGACCTGCTTGCCCAGCTTGCTGAGCATCCGGGGCGCGTATACTCCCGCGACGATTTACTCCAACGGGTATGGGGGTATGATTTCGAGGGCGAGCCGCGTACGGTCGATGTCCACATACGCAAGATCCGAGAGAAGCTGGAGCCCGACCCGACGCACCCGACTTATATCCTCACGGTCTGGGGAACAGGCTACAAATTTCGCAATGCCTGTCGGTAGTCTGTGAAGGTCGCTACCTGGTGGAAGGCTCCCCGACCACCCCGCACTTTGCGGGGAAGATTGACCCTGGCGTTCGTGAGTCTGACAGCCTTGAGCCTGTGGGGTATAGGACTTGTTCTGGGTAACGCCCTGAACGATTTTTTCGTTACAGATGCCCAATCGCGATTGAGGCAGCAAGCACAGATTCTAGCTGGTTCTCCCATGGACTTGCAGGCTGCCGCTCTGCTAACTGCCCGGCAAAATCAAGTTCAGGTCTTGATCTACAGTTCGACGGGCCAACTCATGGCAGGTGCACAAGGGGTGGTAGGGATAAAGGATGTACCAGTCCCACCAACCGTCGTGCGCGACATCCTGGCAGGACGCACCGCGGAGGGCCGTTGGGTCCGCACGGACGCCCAGTATCCCTGGTGGCTTTACAGTACCGCTTCTGTCCGCTTCAAAGACACATCCCAGGGGGCCGTCTACGTGGCCATGCCCCTGCTGCGGCCGCGTCTTTTTGCGCAACAGGTAACTGGGCTGGTGATGGTTTGTGTGGGCGGCGCGTTGCTGATGGCGGTGCTGGTGGGTCTGGGGCTCGCCCGGACGATCGCAGGTCCCCTCGGGCAGCTTGCCGAACAAGCCAGACGGCTTGAGGCTGGAGAATACCAGGCCCGCTGCACTCTGACGGGAGACAGCGAGATCGCCCGGTTGGGCCAGACCTTTAACAGCATGGCCGGACGTCTGGAGACCACAATCGCGAGTCTTAAGGCCCAGGAGGTCTCGCGGCGGGAGCTGGTGGCCAACATTTCCCATGACCTGCGTACCCCTTTGACTGCCCTGCGCATCAGCCTCGAAGCCATCATCGATGGCGTTGTCGAGGGGGATCAGGTTAAGAGTTACCTGGAGAAGATACGCAAAGAGACGGTGTACCTGGGAAGTCTCATTGATCAATTGATGTTCCTGGCCCGTTCTGACAGTGGACAGTTAGAAGTGGTGGCCCGAGAGGTATCTGTAATCGAGTTGGTCAGTGACGCGCTCGCCCGTGTGGAGTCTCAAGCCATTGTCCAGGGAGTATTTTTGGACGGTGTGTGGCCTGAGCGTCTTCCCTCGGTTTGGTTAGACCCCAGTTTGACTGCCCAGATACTCGCCAACCTCCTGGACAATGCTGTGAAGTACACCCCTACCGGGGGAACCGTCACTCTAGAAGCCAGATGCGTGGAGGGGAGACTGGCGATCGTTGTGCGGGACACGGGAGACGGCATGGACCCACACGTTCTGGCGCGGGGCACCGAACGGTTCTATCGCGGCGACCGGGCACGCTCCAAGGGAGGTTTCGGCCTGGGGCTCGCCATCGCCGAGCGCCTGTGCGCTTTGCAGGGCATTTCGATGCAAATCGCCAGCACACCCGGTCAGGGGACAGAAGCAACTCTGTCGGTGCCTTCGGAACAAAACTCGGGCTTCGCCTGATGTTAACAATTTTCTAATCAGTCTCCACTACAGTGGCGATGCAGCCGCGCTGATGAAGTCGAGTATGAAAACCTTGAACTGTGCATTGGGCTTACTGGGGAGCTGGCTTGTGGTAGTCTACGCCCCTTTACCCGCAAGCGCACATCCTGAGCCACACATGGAGCCGCCGCATGACAGTATGTCCGCTGTGACCATCAGCGGCGATCCAGACCGAGATTTCGCTGCCATGATGCTTCCACACCATCAGGGGGCCATCGACATGGCCCGTGCGGAGTTACTCCACGGAAAAGACCCGGTGCTGCGTCGCCTCGCACAGGAGATCATTGCAGACCAGCAGTCCGAGATTGACCATTTGCGTCTGTGGATGTCCAGACAGCAATCTTTATCCAGGTAATGGAGGACTCCCGTGACACCACCTCAAAAGACGACCGGCCTGACGCTTGCAGCCCTGCTGTGTCTGTCATTGCCTGTACTGGCAGGTCAGGTTCCTGAAGCCGCAACAGCACCAGATGTGCCGATCAGCAACCAGGACCGGGTTTACACTGCCGATCAGACTTCCAACACCGTGTCGGTTTACAACCCGCAAACCCAGAAACACCTGGGTATCATCCGGTTAGGCAGCCCCGCACCCCAGAACCTCAGTCCGCTTTACAAAGGCCAACTGCTCGTGCACGGATTAGGTTTCTCGCCTGACCACAACACGCTCGCCGTTGTCTCCGTGGGCTCTAATTCGGTCACGTTCATCGACACACAGACCAACCAGGTCAAGCACGTGACCTACCTTGGTCGCGCTCCTCACGAAGCCTTCTTTACCCCTGACGGCAACGAGGTCTGGGTGAGCGTACGTGGTGAAGATTACCTCGCAGTGCTGGATGGCCGTACCTATCGAGAAAAGCGGCGCATTCCTGTGATGAACGGCCCCGGCATGACTATCTTCCGTCCCGACGGCAAATATGG
>JACMIX010000216.1 GCA_014380935.1 Gloeobacterales cyanobacterium ES-bin-141
TAATAAAACCCGAAAGCGTGGGCCTCGGCGGCGGCAAGAGCACTGGGGCGCAAGCCGCCGCGCCAGTTGCCGGGGGAAGTACCGCCCCACCAGGTACGGGTGGGCAACTGTCCGCCGCTCTCCAGTTGCGCCTGGGTGAGGACCAGGTTGTCGGTGGCGGTCGAAAGCCGCCAGTCGTTCCCCCAGGTCCAGTTGAGTACCGACTGTTCCCCAAGGGGCAGCGTGTTTTCAGAAAGGCGCTCCGGCAAGCTCTGCAGGTCAAGGCTGCTTTTAATGCGCCGATAAGTGAAGATGCCGCCGAAGGTGAAGGTGTCCTTCTCGTAGCTGTAGCCGGGTTTGTTAAAAGGCGATTCGTAATTGGCTGGTCGGGGGAAAGACTGCCTTGCGCCGGTTTTTTCGACCGCAAACGAGTAGGTAAAGCTCTGGGTGCAGTAGGGGTCGGCTCCGGCCGCACTCGCCCCCGGCTCCCAGGGCGTGCGGCGCTCGGTACCCAGGCGATAGGGCACCCCCGCGAGAGGCAACAATTCTCCGGTCTCAGTCGCGTCGATCACCACCCAGGATGCGGCCCCGCCTCGCTTCGCAGCCGGTGGCACCAGTCGCACCTGGCGCTTCTCAAATAGGGCAGAAGATTCCGGTGCGTACCAGTCCTCGATAAAGTGCGAGAGCGGCAGAGAGTTGGCGTCGCGCTGCGGGTTTTTGCTGACGTGGGTCAAAGCGACCACGGCGCGCACCTGAGCGCCCTCGACATCGAGTGTTTTGACGACGGTGTCTTTCAGGAGCACCAGTTGCCCGCTCTCCCGGTAGGGTTCGAGCATCTTCTCCAGTACCAGTGCCCCGGTCTGCGGCGAGAAGCACAGCGTACTGACCCAACACCGACCGGGGTTGGGCTCGCCGTAGCGTCCGCGGACCAGCGCCCTGAATTCCCGGTACCCGCGCGGGAATAATTCCTCGCGCCGCTGAACGGTGTCCTCGTCGAGGGCAGCCACTCCCTGCTGGCTCACCTGACCGCCCAGCCAATCCGTCATCTCTGTCAGGCAGACTTTGTGCCCGGCCCGTAGCCCCTCTAGAGCAGCGGCGACACCGCCCAGTCCACCACCTACGACCGCCAGGTCGCACTCGTATTGTGTAGTCTGCTGCCCTGGAGCTGTTCCTGTTCCCACTAACCAGAGACCGGCAATGGCACAGCAACCGGCAAGCGCACGGCGATAAGCGAACGGGTGATGATTCTGGAACATGCAAAGCATTGTTGCAAAGGCACACCGATTTGGACAAGACCAGCTGTACCAGAACTGCCCCCGTTACTCAGCGGCGGTTCCGCGATACTCCCAGTGCCAGGGCTCGTCGATGCGCAAATTTTGATGGAATCCGTAATCGGAGGCGTTGTCGCTGAGCCATTGAAAAAGCCACGAGGCTCTCCAGTGGCGGATATTGGCCGTGCCGGTGGTGACGGTTAGTTGTCGTGCGCCCTCGCGCCCGCCGAAGTCGATTGCAAGCCCCTCGTTGTGCAGACTGAAACCGGGTGGCGCGAGACGGCGGCCCACGTACTGTGCCAGGTATTCGACTGCCTCGTCGCCGTGTTCGCCACCGGGCAAGCCGGAGCGCTGGGCACGGGTCTGCTGGTAGTAGTTGGGAAAATTCTTCTGCCAGTTGGCAAATTGCCTGGAGGCCGGACGGTAAGCGCTGATAACCGTGATGCGGTCGCCCTGGGCGGCGAGCTTTGCCTGCTTACGTCGGGCGATTTCGCTGCGCAGCGCCTTTAAAAGTGTGCGGCAAGCCTGGGCAGTCTCTTTGAGAGCACGTTGCCTGCCCTCGATCGCACCCAGTTGTGCGGCAGGCATATCGCCAGTCGGTTCACCGTTCGCCCGGCCCATCTGCCGGTCGTAGACCCGTCGCATAAATTGCAGCTGCTCAGGCTTCACTCCGCTCCACTGCAGGCGAGCGGACGGGATCGGGAGCGTCTGTGCCCCGGTGGCAGTGATTAGTGGACCGGCGACCAGTCCCCAGAGCAGTAGCGCAAGTAACAGGCCGCGCACCGGCTGCACTCCTGGAAGCCAGTCAAACAAGACTTATCCTTTTGCCTTCCATCGGTAGGTATGACTGAAGAGTTGCTCTTTTTGTGTCTTCCCACTCTGACTGACGGTCCGGTAGAGCTTGGCGGTAATGGTGCCGGGTCCTTTTTTCTGGACCTGGGGCACGAGCTTGATCTTTCGGGCAGGTTGCTTCTGGCCAAACACCACGGCGCTCAGTCGTCGGCCTTTGAGGGTGTAGCCGATATAGACCGGAGCTTTGGTGTTGTTGGTGAATTTCAGGTCTTTGCTGCCGAAGGCGACCGTTGCGTCGCGGCCGAGTGGAAGATACGACACTGGCCGCGAGTGGGGGTAGACTTCGTCAATAGCAAGTCCCGCCAGGGCAGCGGCGTTAAAAAGAGTGCCCGTTACCTGGGAGACGCCGCCGCCGATGCCGTCTACTTTTTCAGCATCGACGAACACCGGGGCGGTCCGGTAGCCGCGCTCGGAGGTGCGCTCGCCGACCGTCTGGTTGAGCGAGAAAGTCTCCCCCGGTGCCAGCAGGGTGCCGTCGATTGCCCGCACGGCGATTTGAATGTTATTGAGCCGCTTCGCGTTGCCGCCCGCCCGCGTCGAGAAGTTCGCAAGGCTGCCGGTGATCCCTTTGAGCCGGGCCGCGGTGATGTTCGGTTCTTTCTGAATCAGGCTGACCCGCAGGCGCTGGGTGGCCGGTTTCCGCTCGGCCGTATCGGCCAGTTGTCGGGCGGTCTTTGCGACATCGAGCGACTGCCCGGAAGCACTCTTTGCGATGACAACCCGGCCTTTGGCGATGTAGGGCTTCGCATCGACGGCGGGCCGGTTGAAGGTCTTTGCTACCCGCGCCAGCGCTTTTCGAGCCGCGTTCTCATCTACTGAAAAGAGAACTCCACCACCGCCACCGGCCTTCTGCATGCGCTCGAAGTCGAGCTTGAAACCCAGTTGCTTGCGGGTGCGCTTCACACTTCGCTTGCCGTCGGTGAGCGCAA
>JACMIX010000217.1 GCA_014380935.1 Gloeobacterales cyanobacterium ES-bin-141
ACCCCGAGGTGTGGCCTGGGATGGGCCGGGCGGGCCGTCTGCGGGTCGAGCAGGAGTATGACATCAACAAGTTGAACGACCACCTATTTGATGTGTATCGTCAGTTGTCCGGGTGGGAGCCTTCTCAACCCGTTGTCTACAGAGGAGCTTGACGTTCCTATTTCATAAGCTGGCAACAAAAATCTGGGTGAAATAGTACTCACCTACATCGTTGCGAACCACACCTATGCCGGTCAGGTTGTAGCGGCCTTTGAGATTGACACGGTGACCGGTACTCTCAATCCAGTCATGAACCGCCTGTTGTTCCGGGACGGTGTAGCCCTGATTGTAGGTAGCATTCTCAGCTACGTGGCGAAGAGAAATTATCTTGAGCAAGTTGCGGGTCCGCTGCCCAAAGCCCGCATGACCTACCGGTACCTTACCGCTTGCCATAGCCCGACTATGAATCCTTGCCTGCTCGCTAATGCGGGGATCAAGGGTGAGAGGCGGCAACTGGTGTTCAGTCCTATACTGGTTGACCTTGTCATGAACCGTTTGCTCCAGAATCGTCACTGAACTGGATGCATCGGCTGGTATCCAGGTCAATCTACTAAGGATAAGGATCCCGACCAGAGTGAACCACTTACTTGTCATGCCTCGTCGCGGCTGTGTGCCTGCGCGGGGGGAGAAGTTGCCTCGATAGCTGTAAAGGGTTCCAGGATCTTGTATGTGTGAGATGCATCTTTTGGGACGACCCAGGAATCACCGGGCGCAAGCAAGACCATTTGACCTTCGAGGTGTAACTCGGCGCGACCAGCAATGACATAGCCAACCGTTTCATAATCACGCTGAGTTGGCGGCTTACTCTCGTCTGGCTGCTCGTTCTCCCACAACCGCATCGAGACGTGCACGCCTGATGCGAGGTATTTCTGGCCCATCTTCCCCTGCGGAGAATGGGCTGAATCGATCTTCTGCACGGTAGTGTCGGTCATAGTTTCCCCAATTGGTCATTGCCAGTACTACGTGGTACTTGAACCACACGCTCTCACTCTCTAAGACTTTGTACCCCAGAACATCATCCTAAAGTTGGACACTTGTCAAAACATCTACTTTTCGCTAACTCAGCAAGCTGAGCAATTACGCCTGTTCTATACCCCTGCTCACGGTTTGATTTCACCTCGCCAGACTACCACGGTAACGGTTCCAATTTGTGTGTTACTGAAACAAATTGATAATTAACAACCCCATTCCCATCGGTGAATGTACCAATCCGCCTGTAGGGGGATGGCTGTGTTTGCCCCGGCTAGAGAGAATGGAGTTTAGTCATACTAAGTTTCTAGAACACCAGGGGAGAAGGCAAAATGGTTACGACACTTGATGATAAGAAACGCTCTGCTATTGCTATGAAACTGGCAGACATGCGAGAAACTCAAAACTTGATCATCTCCAATGATCAGTTGCTACTGTCGCAGGTTGATGACCGCGAAATACGCGAGCGCCTTAGTGACATGCTCAAAGATGACCAAAAGAACCTGAGTATCCTGGAGACCTCGATTGTTCAGTACGGTGTAAAATCAGAGCCGAGAGATATTACGCTGAAGCTTGTTGAACAAGTCGAGAAGATGATGCAGGACTCCGAACTCAGCCTGTACGACAAAATTTCCCAGCACGAATTGCTCAAGCACCAACAGGCCATGACCGGCATCATAATTCACAAAGCTGCTCAAGTCGTTGGTGCCGATATCGATGCGGCACTTGCTCCCATGAACACAGTCAACTTTGAGAACCGTGCTCACCAGGAGCAGCTCAAAGGCATCATGGAAATCGTCGGAACGCGCGAACTTACCGGTAAAGACCCTGACCAAGGCCTGTGGGCTCGTGTGCAGGACTCCGTTGCCGCGCTGACTGGCGTATTTGGCAGTGTCGTCTCCAGAAGTAAGGACATGACCGTCATTGACATCGTCAAGATGGATCATCGAAAGGTTGATACTCTGTTTACAGAAATTGAAAATACCGACAGCCCTCAAAAAGCTCAGGAGTACTTCGGTCAGCTCTACAAGGATCTGAGCGCCCACGCCGAAGCCGAAGAGCAGACCTGGTACCCCACACTACGCAAGTACGACGACAGCGCACCGGGTGTAGCACAGGCGTATGATGAGCAAGCTGAAGCCAAGATATTGCTTGAGCAAATTAAAACTCTCAGCCCCTCCTCGCCCGAGTTCAAGACGAGGATTAACCAGCTCAAGAACCTCATCCAGGAGCACGTCAGAAAAGAGGAGAGCAATCTGCTCGACAAGCTCAAAGACCACATGAGCGACGAGCAGCTCGTGGAACTTGGTAAGGAGTTCCAGTTGGCAAAGAGCAGGATTCAAGACGAGACATCGAGAACATCCTCGGCTGTCTAACACGCTCTCTAAAAAACGAGGGGGTGCACCCCCTCGTTTTTTGTTTGTTGAGCTTTTATCCGTTTACAACTATTGCTTGATAAATAGCGCGAGTTCAGGCGTAGGAGCCAAGTGCTGAGGAATCGTATACCATCTTCTGACATGAATTGGCAGCGCGGCGGCAGGCTTCAGCGCAAGCTTTCATCTGAGCATCGTCATCCATCAACTGCTCACAGTTCTGGGCACAGTGCTCACACACCTCAGCACAGATGAGACAAATTCGGCCATGTAGTTCAGAATTACGAGTCATGAAATCGGTAGCTGTCTGAGCCATCTGAGCACAGTCAAGCAACAAACGAATGTGGGCCGCCTCTGCGTGTTCGCCACCCATCGACAGACAATGCGTGACTAGACCCAGGCAGAGTCGGTGGCAGTCCAGACAGTCCTGGATGCACTGCTCCATTTGCTCACTCAGGTTGGCTTGAGGTTTGTAATTTTGCTGCATATTCTCTCCTGTACCGTCTGGCACAAATCGTGCTTGCACGCTAATCTATGCCACTAGTACTAGACGGCGTATCTGCAACGCAGTAGAGAAAACTACAGAACATCTCCGTCCTGGGATGGAAGGCCAGCCTAGCCCTGGGCAACCAGATAGGTTTCTCCGTTCAAAAGCTCACCAAGCTGCTCAATACTGACAAAACCCATCGACCAGGCAACCATCGGCAACTGAGCGCAATCGTAGCGGCGCGCCGCTACACCCTGCACAATTCGGTACTCGCTCTCAGTCAAAAGGCTTTTGAGGTCCGGGGCAGCATTAGAAGTGTTGGGGAAAGGGACGGATAACATACAACCTCGATGTGATGAAGTGCAGGGAACAGGACTCATAAATCACTACGTGCAATGTAGTGGGACGGATTACTCTTGTCGGTAGGTTTCCCTGCAGAGACGGGTGCGGTAACACGTAGAAGTTTTATTTTGAATGCTTACTATTAGAGGTCAGAGTAAATAGAATATCAGTTTAGAAAGCACTGTCAAGTCTCAAGCTATTTGTTGGTATACAGGCGGTTATCCGCTGGTGTAGCCCTGGTTTAACCCACTGGTCCGCTAAGACGGTCCTTACTGAGGTATGGACGCAGCACTGTGGGAAGTGTCACACTACCGTCGGCATTCTGGTAATTTTCCAGGATGGCGGCGTAGGTACGGCCCACGGCAAGTCCAGAACCGTTCAGGGTATGCAGGTACTCCGTACCTTTTTTGTCAGGTGTTTTGAAGCGCAGGTTGGCACGGCGAGCCTGGAAGTCACCGCAGTTTGAGCATGAGGAGATCTCCCGGTAACGCTCCTGGCTCGGGAACCACACTTCAAGGTCGTAGCAGCGCGCCGCGGCAAAGCCCAGGTCTCCTGTGCACAATTCGAGTACCCGATAGGGTAGCTCGAGTTGCTGCAGAAGGTCCTCCGCGTCCGCGACCAGTTTTTGATGCTCCATCTCTGAGTCCTGGGGACGGCAGAACTTGACCATCTCAACTTTGTGAAACTGGTGCAGACGGATAAGCCCACGCGTGTCCTTGCCATAACTACCTGCCTCGCGGCGAAAGCACGGCGTGAAGGCATAGTGATTAATCGGCAGTTCGGCAGTGCTCAGGATTTCATCGCGGTAAAGGTTGGTGACTGGCACCTCGGCAGTTGGGATGAGCCAGAGATCATCATCGCGACACCGGAAGCTATCCTCGGCAAACTTGGGTAACTGACCAGTCCCGGTCAGGGCATCACTATTGACCAGATACGGAGGCAGAATCTCGATATAGCCACGGGCACGGTGGCGGTCCCGCATGAAGTTAATTAATGCCCACTCAAGGGCTGCTCCGTCACCTACTAAAGCCACAAAACGCGCCTGGGCAAGGCGGGTCGCCCTGGCAAAGTTGAACAGCCCGAGCCGCTCGCCGATATCCCAATGGGCAAGGGGAGCAAAGTCAAAAATCGGAGGTATACCCCATCTCCTGGCCTCAAGGTTCTGGGTCTCGTCTTTACCAATTGGGACAACCGGCTTGGGAAGATTTGGCAGAGTGAGGAGCAGTTGCTGGATTGCGGTGTCCAGTTCCCGCTCGCGCTCTTGCAGGGCGGCTGCCTGGGCTCTGAGTTCAACCCCTGCTTGCTTGAGTGCAAGGACCTCCGGGTCGCTCGGGTTTATGCCGGTGCGCAGCTTCTCACCGACGAGTTTACCGGTCTGGTTGCCATGTGCCTGAGCCTGCTCGTAGTCGGACCTGACCTGACGGCGCAGGCCATCGAGGCCGATAAGCTGCCTGATAGCAGGGCCAAAGTCGCCGTTGCGACTATCAAGGCCCATGATCACTTCATCCGGATGCTCCCGGAGCACTTTTAAGTCAAGCACTGCCGTTTCTCGCCTAGTAGAGCAGCTCGAAACGGCCCGTTGTCTTCAACCAGTTCTGCGCCTCGATATAGTTGTCAGGGGCCATGCGGATCGCCCGTATCCAGGCATCGGCAGCTTTGCCGTAGTTTTCCTCGGCAGCTTCGTCCTCGCCCTTCTCCTCGCATTTTTGTCCACGAAAATGGTGGATCACCGCGATGTTATTGAGAGCCTGGGGCAGACGCGGGTTATCCTCAAGCGCTTCGTAGTAGTAGTTCATCGCCTCATCGTGCTGGCCGTTGGACATATGAATGAGGCCAATGTTGTACAGAACAAAGGAGCGATCGTAGCCATCCTCTTCGAGCTTGAGGGCTTCGTAGTAGTTTTCGAGGGCCTCGGCATAGTCACCGTCCGACTGAGCCGACATACCGTCGCGGTAGTAGGCGAAGGCTTCTTTAGCCTGCTTTTTAATGGGCATCACCTTCAGGATGATGTCTGCCATGACGGTGAAGCTCTTGTCGATGAAGTTGTCGTTGCGCTGACTTCTGGGCATGGGTATTTCGCGCTCGCGCGGATGAAGAAAACCTGTCCACAAGATAACACCTTAGCCAGGTGTAACCCCCTCAAGGCTGCCGGTTTTTGTAAATGGGGAGGCCCTGAATCGGTGGTGCCTCCTCATCCGGGGACTGAAGGGTCTCGAACAAGCTCTTAACCACACCCGTGACCGGTATGGCGAGCAACACGCCCAGTAAGCCCGCTACTTTTGCGCCCAGGAGCAAAGCACCAAAAATGATGACCGGATTTAGACCGGTAAAACTGCCCATGATGCGCGGAGTGAGGATGTTGTCTTTGATCTGCTGAACAGCGACACAGATGATCAGAATCTGTAGAGCAAACAATCCACCCTTCGCAAGGCTAAATAAAACCACTACACCGATACCGAGCGTAGCTCCAATAAAAGGAATCAGCTCCATCAAGCCGATAAACAATCCAAACAGCAATCCAAACGGAAGCCCCAGAAAAAGAAAAGTTGGTGTGAGAATAGCGGTCATAAATAGGCCCAGGATCAACTGACTGGTGAAGAACCCCCTCAGATTAAATTCCAGTGACTCACTAAAGCGGCTCCTGATCTTGACTGGCAGCAAACCAAGCAGCACCTGCCATAACCGCCCACCATCAAGGAGCATATAAAAAGAAATTACCAAAATCAGGACAATGTCCAGAATGCGCGTCACAGTACCGACAACAAGCCCTAAAGATTGACTGGTTAAATCGCGTACCTGGTCTTGAATACGTTCTGCTATCTGAACAGAGAACGTATCAATGCTGAATGGAAGTTTCAGACTTGCAGCCCACCTTTCCACGGACTTGATTTGCTCAATGCCTGAACGAATCAAATCCGGTAAAGCCGTGAAAAGCTGTGCTGCTTGCTCGGAGACAGATGGCCCGAAACCAAGTACCAGAAACGCAACGGCCAGGCCGGCAATCGAATAGACTAGTAGAGCAGCCACGATGCGTGGTAAGTAGCGCTCTAGAAGCTTTACCGGGTAACTCAGTAAAAATGCAATCAACCCTGCAATGACAAAAATAGTCACGAATTCCTGAAAGAATTCGAGAACCTGCAAGAGTGCCCATCCTCCCGCTACGAGCAGTATCCAAGTCAGCAAAATACGTTGCAAAGGTGTGAATAGAAGCATTCAAAGAACCACCGGGCAATATGTAATCAAGAACCTGCCTGTTCTAGTGTAGGAGGAGACTCTTTAGGGATGAGACTGTAAAGGATAATTACAGTTGTTTAAGATACGCGAAGAAATGTGGATTCTATAGTTGACACTTTCAGGATCAAGGCATTAAGGTATGATTACATTTTTCGACATTATTCATTTTTAGATATATGCGGGGGAAGGGTCGTGACTGAACAAGTCGAAGGCAAGTCGGTAGAGGCCAGAAAAACTCGCCGTAGCGGCAATTCTTTTGAGAAAGATTCGGTTGGCCTCTACCTGCAGGAGATCGGGCGTATACCTCTTCTCAAACCGGATGAGGAGGTTATACTGGCGCGTACGATTGCGAGCGGTGGGCCTGCGGGAGAGCGGGCAAAGCGCAAGCTGGTACAGGCAAATTTACGCCTGGTCGTCTCGATTGCGAAGAAGTACCTCAATCGTGGTGTTCCTTTCCTTGATTTGATTCAGGAGGGCTCACTAGGTCTTATTCGGGCGGCTGAAAAATTCGAGTACGAGCGCGGTTACAAATTTTCTACCTACGCGTATTGGTGGATTCGTCAGGCGATCACCCGTGCAGTTGCGTCCCAGGCCCGTACAGTCCGTCTGCCCGTTCACATGGTCGAGAAGATCAACAAAGTCAAGAAAATACGCCGTGATCTGACCCAACAACTTAGTCGGACACCCAACCCGGCCGAACTGGCCGAGGCTCTCGAACTATCCGAAGACGAACTAGAAGCCATACTTCGGGCTGCACGCCGTACTGTATCGCTCAATATTTCCGTCGGTAAAGAAGAGGACACCGAGCTGATCCATCTTATCGATGATGCTCAGAGTGATCCGCTCGATGTCAGCATTGACCGCGAGACGATGCGCGAGGAGGTCTCGGAGTTGCTCAGCCGCAACCTGACGGCCCGTGAGCGCGATATTCTGCAGCTGCGTTTTGGCTTGAGTGACGGTCAGCAGCGGACGCTCGATCAAGTCGGCAGGATATTTGACTTGTCCCGCGAGCGTATCCGCCAGATCCAGGCCAAGGCATTTCGCAAGTTGCGGCGTGCCCGCCAGCGGCAGCGTCTGCAGGAGTGGATAGGAACTTTCTGACCGATAGGCAGACGCGGTAAGTATAGGATTGGGGCAAATACCCGGTCGCGTGCCATGGTACACCTGCCTACATCCAGCTCAGAAGACCAGGAACAGGTCCTTCAGGCAATCAATGCGCTCGTTGACGTCGTTCGCCGTTTGCGCGACCCGGTTCGTGGTTGTCCATGGGACCTCGAGCAGACACCCCTCACCCTGTGCCAATACATTATTGAGGAAGCTTACGAGACGGTTGATGCCATCGAGACTGCCGGTGCATCTGCTGTTGAGGAGGAATTGGGCGATTTACTTCTCCAGGTTGTCCTACAGGCTCAGATCTATAGTGAAACCGGTACATTCGGGCTGGCTGAGGTGGCCGAGGGGATTACCCGCAAGCTCATTCGTCGTCACCCTCATATCTTCGGCGACGTACAGGTAAACGGGTCCGAGGATGTGCGCCGCAACTGGGAGGAGATCAAGGCCCGGGAGAAAGCCGGTCAGGCCGAGCGACCGCTCAGCGCCAAGTTGAGCAGCCTCGTGCGCCGTTTACCTGCCTTGAATGGCAGTGCCGAGATTTCGCGCCGGGTGGCAAAGGTTGGCTTTGAATGGCCGGATGCGCCCTCCGTCTGGGAAAAACTGCGTGAGGAACTAGGAGAGCTTGAGCAGGCGATTGCAGGCGAGACCCGCGAGCGCCAGGCGGAAGAATTGGGGGATGTCCTCTTTACGCTCCTCAACGTGGCGCGCTGGCAGGGCATCGATGCGGAGGCCGCCCTGCGTGAGACCAATCGCCGCTTCCTCAATCGTTTTGCCATCCTCGAGGATCTGGCGGGCGCATCCCTGGGCGATTGCCCTCCCGCTCAACTCGAAGCACTCTGGCAACAGGCCAAGCAAAAGACGACTACAATACCTGATCAAGACCGTAGCCGGGAATGAAATGTTTGGCGAATTTCAGCAATCGACTGTCCGTATCCAGGTTGCCGCTGGCGCACCGACTCTGCGCCGTTGCCTGACCGAGTTTGTCCTCATTCGCAAATGGGCCTGGGCTCAAAGTTTTCCAGGCAGCCTGCCAGAGCAGATGCACGAGGGTCTTGAGTTCGACTCTTATTTCGGCCCTGTCCGGCTCGGGCATCGCGTCGCCGAACTCAGCGCTACGACCCTCGAACTGGTCTTGTGGGGTGGAGTGGACGGTCGCAGCCGCTGGTACTGGGGTGATGGTTGGGTCCAGAGCACCGTCGAGGGGGTCTCGCTCATTCCCCTGGGCCTGGGCCAGACGGGTCTACTCAAAAGTCTGGCTGACTTTGCCACCGGACTTGAAGTCCGCCCCCAGGCAGCGGCGTAACGCTTTATGGGCGTTTGTCCCGCTAAACTGTTAGGGAAGTTACAGAGCACTCGGGTGCCCGTGGAGAATTACCGTGCAGCTTCCAAGGTCAAGTGGCGTCCTGTTGCATCCGACCTCCCTACCTGGTCCTTACGGGATCGGTGGTGTCGGTAGCCAGGCCCGCCGGTTCGTCGATTTTCTGACGGCTAGTGGACAGAGCTTCTGGCAGATCCTTCCCCTGGTGCCGACTGGTTACGGCAATAGCCCTTACATGTCCTATTCAGCCTTTGCTGGCAATATACTGCTCATCGACCCGGAGTTGCTTGTCGAAGCGGGTCTGCTAAATGCAGCTGATTTAGAACCGCACGAGTTGACCCACACAGCCGGGTGGGGTCATCCACGGGTTGATTTTGAAGAGGCGAAAGCTTACAAGACCCGCTTACTGCTCGCTGCCTGTCGCGCCTTTGAGAAGCACGGTACAGCTGAGCGAGCCGACTTTACCAGTTTTTGCGAGGCGGAGGGTTGGTGGCTTGAAGACTATGCCCTGTTCATGGCGCTCAAAGAGGTCAATGATGACCTGCCCTGGCCCGAGTGGGACAAGGGGCTTGCCCTGCGCGAGCCGCCTGCCCTGGCCAAACACTACCGAGAGTTAGGCGACCGCATCTACTTCCACCGTTTTACCCAGTACTTGTTTGCCCGTCAGTGGTCGGGGCTCAAGCGCTATGCCAACGCAGCCGGTGTACGCATCCTTGGCGATCTGCCCATCTACGTGGCCGCGGACAGCGCCGATGTGTGGGCAAACCCGGACCTCTTCCGACTCGACGACGATGGCAATCCGGCCTTTGTGTCGGGTGTCCCACCGGACTACTTCAGCGCCACAGGACAGCTATGGGGAAATCCGCTCTACGACTGGGAGGCAATCGCCCGTACGGGTTACGACTGGTGGATTCGGCGTATCAAGCGCACCCTGGATACGGTGGACTTGGTGCGAATAGACCACTTTCGGGGATTCGAGTCATTCTGGGAAATCCAGGCGGGCAAGACGACTGCCATGGATGGACGGTGGGTACAGGGTCCCGGTACCAAGCTCTTCGATGCGATTGAAAAGGGACTTGGGGGGCTACCAATCGTGGCCGAAGACCTTGGGGTTATCACTCCTGAAGTCGAGCAACTGCGTGACCACTACGGCCTCTATGGCATGAAAGTCCTGCAATTCGGCTTTGACGGAGATCCCAATAACCCCCATCTTCCCCACAACTACCGCCAGCAGCTGATTGCTTATACCGGTACACACGACAATGACACGACGCTGGGCTGGTACGGCGATGGTGACCAGATTCCCTGGGTTCGAGATCTAGTGCAGCGCTACCTCAGTTGCGGTAGAGAGCACGAGGTCCACTGGGCTTTCATCCAATCTGTTTTGTCCTCGGTATCAAATATTGCCATCCTGCCCGTGCAGGACTTACTCGGCCTGGGGAGTGAGGCACGCATGAACACTCCCGGCACGGCCAAGGGTAACTGGCAGTGGCGGTGTGTAGATCTCGATTTGCTGTTTCAGTGCCAGGACCGTCTGGCCACTTTGAGTGGCATGTATGGTCGCTGGCCAGGTTGAGATGCCAAGAAAGTGGCTGTCAAGCTTAGTGAGTGCTACGGTGCTAAGGACACTCCTAAGCCCAAGTAATGAAGACGAGTAGCGGCAAGCGGTGTTAACCTAAGGGACCGATTGGCAAAGTGCCTGGCTGAGATCGTGGAAGCAATCGATTTTATTTATCCGACCAAGTTGCCCGTTATAGAAAAACGAATGCCTGCCTTTGAGCGTGTGCAGGCTGCCCTGATGGACGCGGGGCAGTTCTGGCCTGTACCCAGACAGCTGGTCACAGGTCTGGAGCCTTCGGGGGAGCCTGCACCGGCCCGGCCCGTGTATGGGGCTGAGCTGTTTTATTGCGGTCTGGCCCAGCTTATTAGCGGTTACGGAGGGCATGGACTATTAGTTGGTGCTGGCCTTGCAAAGCAGCTCGAGCCGATGGACGCCCTGCTCGACGAGTTGGCGGTACGTGCGGTCCAGATGCTCGCCTCTCAGGCCAAACAGGCTTCAAGCGAGGGTCGTGAACAACTTCTCGACCAACTACGGGCAGAACTTTTTCTGAAAGTTTCAACCGCAGGCCCACTTGACCTGCTGCGCACCGAGGAGGCGGTTAACCGTTGCTGGCGTGAGCTTTTCAATCACCGTGAGGCAATTGTGCGCTTGAGGGGCGACCTGATCGCGGGTCTCAACCAGACCCTGCGCAGCACCCAGGCTCTGCAATGGCATTGGCGGGTGAGTCTTGTGAATGGACGTCTGCGTGCGCGTCAGATCACCTACGAAGCACACAACCACTATTAACCTTTGCGACCGTTACGCCGCTGACGACGGTTGGGAGCAGGTTTGACCTGTGTCGAGCCGCCTGTGAACGCGGAGTTGACTTTGCCGCCCCGAGCCTCAATGCGCAGGTTTTGCCGACTAATGAGCGCAGATCCCCAATAGGTCAGACTCCAGATCATCAAAGCGAGTCCCAGCCAATGCAGCCAGTCCTCGTATACAGCAAACAAAGTTGCACCCACACCCAGAAAGGCTGCACCCGAGGCGAGTCCATCCTTAAAAAGCGCCGACCAGTTGCCCAGCAAATTTGGGCTGGTTACCTTGAACCATGCATACAGAACCAGGCCGGGAACGAAGACCAGCAACGGCCACCAGTTAAATCTGTCCATCGTCATGTTTTTGGGGAACATTTCCCCAGGCAGGCGTTCTTTAGAAATATGCTACAAAGTGTAACTTAGGTAAGGTGTCATGGTTCATAAAGCGTTTCTTAGTTTGGGTTTAGGCGCGGCGATCGTTCTGGGTTCGGTTGGCGCTGCACAAGCAGCAGATATTGTAGACACGGCTGTACAGGCTGGTGAGTTCAAGACTCTGACGACGGCTCTAAAGGCGGCAGGTCTTGTGGAAACCCTCAAAGGTCCTGGTCCATTCACAGTCTTTGCACCTACGGATGCGGCCTTCGCAAAACTACCCAAGGGCACGGTCGAATCCTTGCTCAAGCCCGAGAACAAGGCCAAGTTGACTCAAATCCTCACCTATCATGTCGTACCTGGCAAGGTGCTCTCGACTGACCTCAAAACGGGGAAAGTCAAAACCGTGGAAGGCGAGAGCGTGAATGTCATGCTCGAGGGCAAG
>JACMIX010000218.1 GCA_014380935.1 Gloeobacterales cyanobacterium ES-bin-141
TCCCCAATGCGTTAAGGCGCGCCCGCTCTGCTCCGATATGCGTGCTGCTATTCGACGAGGTAGAAAAGGCGAACCGATCTCTATGGCCGATGCTGTTGGCATTTTTTGACGAGGGCAGGGCTGGCGATAGCAAAGGGACGGTCGTAGCACCGCAGAACACCATTGTCCTCATGACCAGCAATCTGGCGGCCGAGGCCGTGGGGGATGAGCCCGAACGGGCGAAAGAGATCTTGCGGCGGACCGGTTACTTCCCGCAGGAATTTTTGGGCCGCGTGAATAAGGTGATCCCGCTGCGCCGGCTAGCGGAAAGGGACAACGAGCGGCTCATTCAGAGGCTGTTGGGCCGATTGGGCTCTGACTACGGGATCAGGGTAAAGCTGGACCGGTCGGCTATGGACGCATTGGTCGAGAAGACACGAGAAGAGGCTTGGACATACGGCGGACGAGGCATCCTCGAAAAGCTCTCAGATCTGCTGACAGATGATCTGTTGGACTTGCAGGAAAGGGGGTTCAAAGAAGCGACCTTGAGCGCGTCGAGGACGTCAGCGGGTTTTGTGGTGAAAGGGTCATTGGGTCGGGCCAGGGCTTGAAGGCGACCGGAGAATGCTCAGCTGGAACAAGACCGCCATTGTGAAAATTCAATAGGAATAGAGGTGACGAAACTCGGTCCAACAATAACCCCCTAAATAGATCCTAAATGGAGAATGGGCGCTATACTGTGCGCGCAGCCCGAGGAGGTCTGATCACCAATGACCGGAGGCCAAGCTGATGAGCACGGTATATGCCTATGAACGCTACTTCGAGGAAAATACTGTGGCGACGTTTGTCGGAGAGTTATCAGAACTACGGTTGGGACTCTTCGGCGAGTGCCTGGGGCTTGAGTTGGTTGGGAACAGGGAGCGGCGCAGCTGGCTCCTGTCGGTTGACGGGCGGCTCAGCGAATGGAGCGGAGCATCGGGGGTGATGCCTGTGAAGGTGGACATTCCTTTCGGTTTGTCGTGCCCGGAGGTACTTGATCCGGTGGTGATTCCAGAGGAGACCGAGGTCGTTTGTGTGCTGGAAGTGTGCAGGGCCGCACGTTCTCTATATGTAGAGGGGCATTGGCAGGGTGGGCGTTGCGAGTCAGTTAGGGTGACACACACGGGGAAACGCCACGAAATACTTTCTGTGTCGGGTAGGGCTTATCTGGCCGGCTAAGTTAACCCGTCGCCAGAGCAGCCAGATGCCAGAAGCGAACGAGCCTGGGTGATCAGGTCAGGAAGTTGTGCAAGGCGCTCTTTGAGCAGTTCCCTGGTGGTGGCTATCGGGTCAGCCTCGTCTCTGAGTACTCGGGTAGCCTCCTCTTCCCTTCCGCCGAGATGCATGTAGAGGAGCAAAAGTTCGATGAGCGGGTGGTCAATAGGCAGTTCGTAAAGGCGTTTTGCGAAGGCGAGGTTGATGGGGGCCGTGCGCAGTAGCTCGTAGCGTTGGAAGTGGGTGGCCTCGGCCAATTTGGCGGTGCCATAGGAAGTCTTATAGGGGATGGGTTGAGGTAGATCCTCCGCGAATGCACCCAGCGAGGGGTAAATCCTCGCTGGGTTCTTTTCAGTGTCCCGGTAGGTCCATTGACGGTAGAGGTTGTTGTCGCGGATTTCCATTAGGGCCTGAGCGCGAACCTGCCAGAGGGGTGATTGGGAGCGCCGCTCGTAATCAGCGCGGTCCGGAGTGGGCACATGGGGATCGGAAGTAGTCGTGAAGTTACTCAAAACAACATGGTCTGTTGTGACATCGAACAGATTGTTGCACGAAGGGCTTGACAGAACGAAGCAGGTAAGCCTTTTATTAGGTCAGTCTTAGTCTTAAAAGATTGAGATTAATAAAATATCTGGAGGAAATCCAATGTCCAAGTTTAGTTCGCGGTGGGCGACCTTTGCCCGTGTAGGGCTTCCAGCCCTGATGGTGTCGGTTATGGCTTCTGCTCCGGTGCAGGCAGCGACCAACATTGCCCAGGACGGCCAGAGCTATTCGTCGGCGTTGCTGATGACCGGTTTAGTCGCCTTCGGCGTCGGCGTGCTGATCGCTATCACGGCCGTGATGACCCAGAACAACAAGATCATCCTCGCCGCCGAGGCCATTCTCGGTGTCGTCTTGTGCGTGTTGACCTACGGCCAGGCCACAACATTCATCACCAACAGCGGTGCAGGCGTGGCCGGTATCATGACCTCCACGTTCCAGCAGATCCCCGGCGTCACAGCTGGCGGTGCCAACTCCGCTTTCAGCGAAGAGTCCCTCGATTCCCTGATGGGTTAGGAGATAGCCGTGTCTGTAGATCCGGGCCGCCCGCTCGAAATCCCACCTACCCGTTTGGTGCGAGATATCCGGCCGTCAGCCCGGATCTACGGGATCGACATCATCGACCTCTTTGTCCTGGCTGGTGCCTTCCTGGTGTTCTTCGTCGGAGTGAGCATCATCGTTCCGCCGGTCGTCGTGACAATCGATATTGGTTCCTGGTTCGGCGCACCCCCAATGGCCGGTGCGCCCACTTGGAACCTTGTCCCCTGGGTGCCTACCCCAGTGCTGTGGATCAGCTTCAGCCTTATCTACTTGCTCATCATCAAGAACAAGCCCCAGGGCTACCAGGTGGATGTGCTTGCCGAACTCTATGCGGGCACCGAAAAGCTTCAGGGCAGCAACACCAGCATCTGGGAAGTCGGCCCGGACCTCGAAATAGACGCCTACGAGCTTGAGGATTGACATGTTTCAACCGGCTGAGCAGGACCATAACGGACAGAACATGACCCACAAAATTCATCTGTGGGATATACGCGAAGACGGAGTGATGGTTGTGTGTGCGGGACGTGCACACGGCTACAAGAAATCGCTGGTGGTGATGGCCAGGTTGCTTGAACCAGATACCAGGCTGCTCAACAGCAGCGACAGGTATTGGCGGCACATCAAGTACATCGAGCAGTACATGCGCTCTGAGGAAGCGATCGGACTTGGCCAACAGCTACAGGTGCTACGACACATACGCCCGAAAAAGGATTTCTCGGTCCTCGAAGAAAGCCTCGGGTACGAAAGCGAAGAAGCACGGGCCGAGGGAAGGCGGGAGAAAGTAGCTTTCCCACACGCCACTGCCAAGAGTGCTGCAGGAGTGCTAGAGGGCTTTCTCCGCTCCCGAACCGAAGGGATGGTCGAGATCAAGACTTACCTGTTCTTGAGTGTCTTCCTGGAGAAGCCGCGGGTCGGGACGGCAGAACTGAAGAAGCAGTCGAGTTTGCTATTGAAGCGCATGACAGCTCTGGCAGAACCGTTCTCGAAGGCCGGTTATGGCTTCGAAGTGGAGACCGACCGACGCGAGATCGCTCGTGTCTTTGACGAATATTTCAACCCACACACATCGCGCCACGTCGAGCCGCCGACGCCCAAGACTGACCTACGAGGTGGACAATTCACGAACTTTAACCTTGAGAAGCACCCGGAACTGGCA
>JACMIX010000219.1 GCA_014380935.1 Gloeobacterales cyanobacterium ES-bin-141
AATCGTGATGGCCGGAATGTGAATGATCCAGTAGCGCGTGCTGGTAATGATGTCAGAGAAAGGGCGTTCGCCGGTACTACGCGTGGACATGGGTAAGAGCCTCCCGCAATTCTGTGGCCGTCAAGGTTAACACAATGATACAGAACATTACGTTGGACAACAACAAATTGGTTGTCAAGTTAGATGTCAAGACGGTGCATACCTGAGTAAGGTCCCGTCCGCACCCAGGGCAAATCCACGCTTTCCAAAAAAGGCGACATTGAGGAGGCTAGCCTTTATACCTGGCATGGGAGCGCTCTTCCAGTTTTTACCGCCGTCTTCACTGACGACCAGCGTACCGCCGCCACCAGATACCCAGAGCTCATCGGGACCAATGTATGCCGCATCGAGTAAGCCCAAGCCATTGAGGACGGGGGAGGTAGGACTGCTCCAGGTTTTGCCGTTGTCGGCGGAAAATTGCATCTCACCGCCCTGGTTGATCATCCAGGCATTATTTCCGGGACCAAAGCCCAGGCTCTGGATGCGGCGCGAACTCTTGCGCTCGAAGACCTGCCATTCTTGCTCGCCGGGCTGCCAGTGCAAAAACGAAGACCCACGCCTTGAAACAGTCCAGTAGGAGCCGTCCGGTCGCCGCTCAGCAGTCCGCACAGCCCCGGCGATTGGGCTGAGGATGCGCCAGTTGCGACCACTGTCGTCCGTCCGGATGACGAGCCCCGCGTCCATAACTACCTCGGCCTTGCCCGTCCCCAGGGCATTGACCAGCATAGGACTGCCCGGCAACCGGCGGTTGAGCGGGATGACAAACCAGGATTTTCCACCGTCGGGTGTGCGCAGTAAGACTTTTGGAGTTCCGACAATCCAGCCCTCTTGCCGGTCCTGATTGAAGCTTATGGAGAGGAAACGGGCGTCACCCTGCAATTTGAGTGTCTTGCCCTTCCAGGTCTCGCCACCATCGCTAGTTTGCAGAAGCGTTGCTTTACTGCCGACAATCCAGCCGTTCTGGTCGTCCGTAAAGGTGACATCGAGCAAATCCGCCCCGTCTGCCTTAACCGAAACGGCTTTCCAGGGCGACTTATCAAGCGGTGGGGCACCACACCCCACCAGAGTCAGCGCGACCAACAAAAACCCACTCAGCGCGCGCGCCATTCCATACCAGTTTTTCATGCAGGTCTTTGTCTAACCGGAAATAAAGTAGATGCTCATGAACAACATAAAGCCAATCAACAGAGCCCCGAAGATAAGCACGTTCTTGATTTGCGGGTTGAGGGTATTGACACCCCAGCCGTAACCGGAGTTCTCCTCGAGGCCCGCGAAGGTTCCCGTTTTGGGACCGATGCTTTTGAAGCGGCTCTGGTTGGACTTGCAGACCGGACAACGCCAGTCCTCGGGCAGGTCCTCGTAAGCTGTACCGGGTGCAATGTCTTGTGCGCCCTGGATAGGCTCGTAGATATAACCACAGGTGCGGCATTCATAGCGGTCAAGCTGGGTCGGGTCTGTAATCTGGGTGGCCATATCGCAATGAGATAAAGAAAAAATAAAGCTCCACCATTAGCAGGATATCCCATGGTCCGGTTGTGTGTCAGAGTTTGACGCTATCAGGCTACGTGCCTAGGATGGAAAAACGGGACCCACACGGCGGTTCATGACGTTGGTATCTAATGATTCGGCAAGTTTCTTCCTGGCAAGAGCGCATTGACGACATCGACAACAGGCTCTCCAACCGGCACATCTCGCTTGACCCGTCCGGGTATTTCCTGGTAGCCATCGACCGCGAGCAGGGTCTTCTGGTAGTCAGGCATTTTTCGATGACCGTCAATGAGCGAGGTCTGGCGGTTGACCCCGAGACCGGTAAGCCCCTGCCGGCCTGCGGACCGCTCAAAAACGAATTGCAGGCGACCTATACGGCCTGTACGGCCAAGGAAATGTGCGTCAAGCTGTTCGAGTCCACGAGTTCACCCGTCAGCCAGTTCTGTCACGCCGCCTATCTTGGCCGTGAATTGCAGCGGGCCGAGTGGGCTCTGGTAAATGGTAGTGAATACGTCCAGGACTAGGTGAGTCGGGATGCAGTGTTCGCGTTGCGGTGTTCGTGTCTCGGCTGGGGCACTCGAATGTCCCCAGTGCCAGTTGCCCCTCAAGGCGCACGGTCATCCGGGTGTCTCGGTCTCCATGGCCCCCGGCGGAGAAATCTTGTGCCCCACCTGCGCCTACCACCACGACGGTAGCTGCACGTTCCCCGACTACCCGGAGGCGACCCGCTGTACGCTTTACCGCGACACGCGTGCCCGGCCTCCGCAGGTGCAACCCGGTAAAGCACTACCCCGCTGGAACAACAGATGGAACTTTCCCGCCCTACTGGGCCTTTTGTTCCTGGGCAGCCTGTTGTTGACGCTGTTGCGGTGAGCGGGCAATCAAGAAATCACCCATGGCCAGGTAGTCCATACCGGTGGCCAGGAACGTCTCGATCGCCTCGGTGGGCGTATTGACGATCGGTTGGCCTTTGACATTAAAGGATGTGTTGAGTACTACCGGTATGCCAGTCAGTTCACCGAAGGCGTGAATGAGCTGCCAATAGCGGGGGTTGACTGAGCGCCTGACCGTTTGAATCCGTCCCGAGCCATCCACATGGGTGACGGCCGGGATTCCCGCCCCGGCGCGGACCGGGTAGACCTGGGTCATGAAATCGGCCTGAGCCCCGGCGGGTAACTCGAAAAATTCGGCCGCCCGCTCCTCAATGACCGAGGGGGCGAAGGGACGAAACATTTCCCGAAACTTGATCTTGGCATTGACGACATCCTTCATCTCGGCGCGGCGCGGGTCGGCCAGGATCGAGCGGCAACCGAGAGCACGCTGGCCAAATTCCATGCGGCCCTGGAACCAGCCGACAACATTCCCCTCAGCCAGCAATCGGGCCACTGTTTGGGTCATGTCGCTCTCCAGTTCATAGACGAGTCCCGCTCTGTGCAGTGCTGCTTCCTGTTGCACTCTGGTGTATTCGGGACCCAGTAGACCCGTGTCGAGACTACGGCGCGACATCGTGCCGCACATTTGCAGGTGGGCGAGGTATGCAGCTCCCAGGGCCACGCCCGCATCCGAGGCGCAGGGTGGAACATAGAGCTGGTCAACCCATCCTCCCTGCACAAGTTTGCCGTTCGCAACCGAGTTCATCGCCACACCGCCCGCGAGACACAGCTTGCGGTCGCCGGTCTGCCGGACAAGCTGTTCGACCAGATGAAAGACCACGCGTTCGGTCTGGGCTTGCAAAGAGGCTGCTATGTCCCGGTAGTGCTGAGAGACATCCGCACCGGGTTCGAGGGCCGGACCGAACAGCTTGACCAGCAGCGGGCTATAGCGGGGCGAACCACCGACCGGATAGCGGAAGTAGCGGTAGTCGATGCCCATGCCCGTGGGGGTGGGATAGAAGAGGCGGGCCATCTGGTCGAGATGGCGGGGTTCACCGTAGGGGGCAAGACCCATCACCTTGTATTCATCACTGAAGGGCTGGAAACCCAGGTAATCAGTAAAGGCGCTGTAAACGTGTCCGAGCGAAAGGGGCCAATCGAGCGTGCCGAGCTGGGTGAGACGAGTGCCGTCACCCAGGCCCCACCAACAGCTCTCCCAGTCCCCGACTCCATCAATAGTGAGTACCGAGGCACGCTCGAAAGGTGAGGCATAAAACGCACTTGCCGCGTGGCAGAGGTGATGATTGAGGCGCAGCACGGGACCGCTGTAATCGAGTTCTGAACGTACCTCGCGGACGATGCCGTTCATACGCCCGAGCAGGGTTGCCCGCGAACGGACCAGGTGAAGCGAGTCGGGCCAGAACCGGAGGACGTGTGCTGCCTTGGCCGCGAGCTTGCGCCGGGGATCGAAACCAAAACCTACCGCCCCGATTTCGCGGCTCGTGATCCCTGCTTGCTCAAGACAAAAACGAATTGCCTGACGCGGAAAATTACTGTCAAACTTCTGGCGGCTGAAGCGTTCTTCCTCGGCCGCCGCAATCACTTCTCCATCGCGGAGCAGAACGGCAGCGGCCTCGTGCTGGCCGTGGCAGATGATACCGAGTGTGTGCATGGGTCTCAGAGTAACATTCCTGCAAGTACCGTTGGCCCGCGCCGGGTCTAACCCCCTCTGGAAGTGCCTTTGCGGGATCTTGAGTGCTTTAAGTGGCCAGTTCGCCTTCGCGCTCCGGGGGTTTGCCCTCGACGACGCCATTTATCTTCCAGGCACGACCCTCACGGGTCATCAAGTAGACAAAAGTGGCCTGCCGGGTACCCACGAGACTCACATGCACGACTGCTTGAACGCCGTTGTCGAGAACCGCGCCGAACTTGGCCGATTTTGACTGGGCGATCACCGGGTAACTGTTGCGTACCATCTGCTCGAAGGCAGCCGGTTGCATTTGTTTCTGGATGTCTGCTGAAGCGTAGGAATAGGCCTTGGTGAAGTTACCAGCTCGAAAAGCGGCCAGTTGGGATTGCACCACTTCGATGAGCACCTTTTTGACCGTCTGTTTGCTCTCGGAGAAATTGCTGCTGATGGCCTGAGCCGTAAGCCCCGTGCTACGCGCCTCGGCCATTGGCAGGCCACTACCCAGGAGCACGAGCAACACCGCGACGAATCTGAATTTTTGCATGATTTTTCAAAAGCGTTTTGTCTTTCGATCCAAGTATTACAAAACGGGTGTGCTCTAAGATGTGTAATATCAAGCCATTCAGCCAAACAAACCAGTGAAGATCCAGATCGCTATTGGTGACCGTGTGCGCTGCATCGACGCCAATCCATCCCCGGCTGGTAGACCAGCCCATACATTCGGTCGTGGTCTGGTCGGGAAAACGGGCACAATTGTTGGGTTTGGGGCATTCGGCGGCATCACCGTCCAGTTTGACGACTGCGACCACGCCTTCGTCGTCTCCCGGCGGGA
>JACMIX010000220.1 GCA_014380935.1 Gloeobacterales cyanobacterium ES-bin-141
CGACGCGATGAATATGAAAAAGTAGGTTCCAGAGGGGAGTTTGAACGAAGTGTGTAACGTTCGAACTCCCGCCAATTGGCGATCTCCTGGCTTTTCGGCTTCGTCACTGTGAAACTGGTATTGCCCTACTGAGGAGACCGCGATGCAACTTGAGGCCAGGGTAGCGTTTGTCACTGGAGCTGCTTCGGGAATTGGTCAGGCATCAGCCCTGTTGCTCGCCAGGGAAGGCGCAAAGATCGCTGCCCTCGATCAAGACTTGGACAAACTGTCCTCGACAGTCGCCCTGATCAACTCCCAGGGGGGTGAGGTTCTGGCCATAGCAGCAGACGTCACCCAACCGCATGACATGGCACAGGCAGTCCGGCAGGTAATCGAGCATTGGGGGCGGCTGGATATTGTGTTTGCCAACGCGGGCATCAACGGGGTATGGGCTCCGCTCGAGGAACTCAGTCCCGACGAATGGGACCGCACAATCGACACAAACCTCAAGGGCACCTTCCTGACCGTGAAATACGCGGTGCCGTATCTCAAACGCAGCGGCGGGTCGGTGATCGTGACATCTTCGGTGAACGGTACGCGCGTTTTCTCTAATACCGGGGCGACTGCCTATTCATGCTCTAAGGCGGCTCAGGTTGCTTTTGTCAAGATGGTGGCTCTGGAATTGGCCGAACACCTTGTCCGCGTCAATGTCATCTGCCCCGGCCTGATTGACACAAACATCGATCAGAGTACGCAAAAGCGCGGTGTCGAGGATTTGCGGCCGCCAGTGGAGTATCCGAGGGGGTTCGTACCCCTCAATCGAGGCCAACCCGGAACTTCCGCGCAGGTGGCGCAGTTGGTTCTGTTCCTGGCCTCGGACGCGTCAGACCACATAACCGGGACGGAACTCTGGATTGATGGTGCGGAGTCGCTGCTTAAGGGCTGAGCTGAATCAGGTAGCCTTTTGGGCTTGTAACTTTTGGGAGTAGAAGGCGGCGGACTCGGTACCCTCGGCGCATTCGCGGGCAAAGGTGATCAGGTGGTGGCCCACCAGCGCGATGTGAATCAGGGTTTCGATGTTGCCCGAGCGCAGGGCCGGCTTGGCCATCTTCCAGAAGGTCTCGCGGTAAGGACCCAGCAGGCCGATGCGCAACAGGACATTGCTCATGATCGTGAGACCCTTGCGAATATTGGCCCAGGAGGCACGCTGAGGGCTATTGGGAACGGCGATCCGGTTGGGATAGGTGTGCTGCTGGTTGTAGGCAAACCGTTCGTAGAGAAATTCGGGGTCGTAGGCAGTCGTGATGCAGCGTCGCCACATTTCGAGCACCTGCTCATAGGGCATGAGAAATTGGACATTCGATTCGCGGCCTTCGTCCTGGCTGAGTCGTCCCTCCTTCTCGAGCCTGCGCCATAGCGGTGTGCGTGGCAGGGCGTGCAGCAGATTGATGGTCAACATGGGAATCTGCGAAAGACGAATGAATTCGAGCAACCGTTCGCCTGTCTCGGGCGTGTCGGTGTCGAGACCCATGATGATCCCCGACACAACTTCCATGCCGTAGCTGTTGAGGACCTTGATTGCATCGAGGATGGGCATGCTCAGATTCTGGTCCTTGGAGATCGCGTGCAGGGCATCGCGCTCGGGCGTCTCGATACCGCAGAAGACCGTACAGAAGTACGCCTCGCGCATCATGGCGAGTAGCTGCGGGCTCTGGGCAATGTTGAGGGTCGCTTCGCAGGCAAACTGAATCGGGTAGCCGTTGCGCTTTTGCCAATCGATCAGGTGGGGAAGCAGTTCGATAGCGGCGCGGCGGTTGCCCACGAAGTTGTCATCGACGAAGTACACAGCACCCGGATTTCCCGAGCGCAACATGGCGTCAAGTTCGGCCACGACCTGCTCAGGTGTCTTCAAGCGCGGGTTGCTACCGTACAGTTCGGGGATGTCGCAGAACTCGCAGCGATACGGACAGCCGCTCGAATACTGGACATTGGCCAGGAAGTAGTTTTTGAGATTAACCAGTTCGTAGGCAGGAACCGGAAATTGATCGAGCGGGAGGCGCTCCTGGGTCTCGAAGCGGATCTGGCCCTGGGGACGCTCGGTGTGGAGGTCGAGGTGCTCGATCATCCGGTCTGTGGCATCACCGAGTTCACCCAAATGCAACAGGTCGAGGTCTGGGTAGTATTCTGGGCAACCGGAGACCGACGGCCCTCCCAGGGCAGTAATCTTTCCGAACCGATGGGCTTGCTCGTTGATGTGCTGAATTTGAGGCCGCTGAATGTGCATGCCGCTCACGATCACCGCGTCTGCCCACCGGTAGTCGGCAGGTTTCGCAACCCGCACGTTCTCGTCGATAAAACGCACTTCCCAGGTTGCAGGCAAGTAGGCAGCAACGACGAGAATGCCCTGGGGTGGCATGAAAGCGCGTACATTGCCCATCAACGGGTAGGAATGCTCAAAAGTCCCGAACGAGCGGCTGTAGCGCGGAAAAACACACAAGATACGTCGGTGGTTGAGCGGAGTGTAAGGCGAACGACCGGTCGAACGGTCAAGTCGATTAATCAAGCCGGTCATTCAGACTCCTCTGAGATGAATTCAAAGTTTTCTCAGGTTGCTGCACAAGGTCTAGCAGGTACTTTATCATGTGTCCTCCACCGCTAGTCTCCTGCGCAAGCCGGACCCGTGTAGGGGCACGCTGCCCCAATGCTGCTCCCATGACGGTTCGGGCACGCGGAGCGTGCCCCTACTCGAGCCGTCCGGACAGGCTCATGACCACGCTTACCAGTTCTCGCGGCGTGACCGGTTTGGGCAGGTGGAATTGAAAACCCTCGGCAAGCGCCCGCACACGTTCCTCGTCCTGCACATAGGCAGTCAGGGCTGCCGCCGGTATGCACCCGCCCTGTTCCGGGGCAAGCATCCGCACCTGACGGATGAGTGCGTAGCCATCTTCGTAGGGCATGCCGATATCACTGAGGAGGACGCCCGGTTTCCAGGTCTGGACGGCCATCAGCGCCTCGCGAGCAGAGGAGACGGCCAGGGTCTGTGCTCCGCAAGACTGCAATACCGAGGCTAGAAAGCTGCGCGCATCGGGCTCATCGTCCACTAGCAACACACGGATACCGGCCAGTACGAATGCACCTGTATCAAATACCTCGGGGTCCACTTGATGCGGAGCCTCAACCGCCAGCGGTAGGGTAACGGTAAATCTGGCTCCCTGTCCTACCCCGTCACTCTGGGCTTCGATTTTGCCGTTCATCGCCTCGACCAGGTGCCTCACGATGGCGAGCCCCAGTCCTAACCCGCCGTGCGCGCGCGTGCTGCTGCCGTCGCCCTGCCGGAAGCGCTCGAAGATATAAGGCATCAGTTCGGGAGCAATGCCTGTGCCGGTGTCGGTGATGGTGACTACTAGCTCATGGGTGTGCTCCAACACCACCCGTACCTGCCCGCCATTGGGGGTGAACTTGAGGGCATTGTCGAGCAGGTTTGTGAAGACCTGCTCAAGTCGGCCTGCATCGCCGAGCACCGAACCCGCCAGCAAATCTACCTGCGAGATCAACTCGATATTCCTGGCCTGAGCTGTCAGACGGGCATTCTCCAAGGTTGTGACCAGTGCCGGTACCACTTCCACAGGCCTGAGTTCGAGCTTGAGCTTGTCCGTGACAATACGCGAAGCATCCAGGATGTCGCCGATGAGCCGGTTTTGCGAGCGAGCGTTGCGCGAGATAATCTCTAGCGCCTGGGCGGTACTCACCGCATCCCGCCTGCCCTGCTTCAGGATCTCCGCCCAACCGAGGATGGCATTGAGTGGGGTGCGCAACTCGTGCGAGACGGTGGCGAGAAACTCGTCTTTGAGGCGATTGGCTGCCTCAGCCTCCCGTCGAGCCTGTTCTGATTCTCTACGGGCGGTTTCAGCCGCGGTGCGGGCTGAGGTCTCGGCAATGAGTTGCTGTTGCTGGCGGATGGTTTCTTTGCGCAGGTCATACAGCTCTAGATTGGTGCGTACCCGAGCCAGCAACTCGCGGGCAGAAAAAGGCTTGATGAGATAATCGTCGGCTCCGGCTTCCAATCCTTCGACGGTCGCTTCCTGGCCCGAGCGGGCCGACAACAAAATAACCGGTACCGAACGTGTAATAGGGTCTGCGCGCAGAGAAGCAAGCAGTTCGAAGCCATTCAGCCCCGGCATCATTACATCGCTGAGAACGAGATCGGGAAGGCACTGCCGGGTCCGCTCGAGAGCCGTTGCCCCATCACTCGCTGTTTCCACTTCGTAGTGAGGTGCTAGAAGTCGCTGTACGTAGTTGCGCATGTCGGCATTGTCGTCTACGAACAGGATGCGCCGGACCGGGCTCGTGAGCGCTGTGCCCTTTTGCGAGTCCGGTAGGTGTGGAGCAGGAATCGGACCGGGGAGATCTGGAAGCCAGCGCAACGCCTCCTCGACATAGGGAGTCCCCATGGCAGTAGTCTGAATCCGAGGAGCATTGATGCGCTCAGCCGGCAGGTGTAGATGGCCAAAAGGTATCTTGACGGTGAAAGTACTGCCCTGGCCCAGGACACTCTCCACATCCACCTCTCCCCCGTGTAGCCTGACCAGTTCCCGAACCAGGGCGAGACCAATTCCCGAGCCCTCGTGGGTCCGGCCCCGGGCACCCTCGACTTGATAGAAACGCTCAAATAGACGCGGCAACTGCTCGGCGGGAATACCCGTGCCCGTGTCGCGGACTATCAACACAGCCTGCCTGTCCCGTGTACCGAGACCCAGGGAGATTGTGCCTTCGAGGGTAAATTTCAAAGCGTTGGAAAGAAGGTTGAGGACGATCTTCTCCCACATATCGCGGTCAACGTAGACCGGCTCTGCAAGCGTTGCACAATCGACAACCAGTACCAGACCTGCCTGCTCGATTGCCGAGCGAAACACTCCAGCCAGGTCCCGAGTGAGACCGGTCAGGTCCAGCGGCTCGTAGCTGGCCTGGATGCGCCCCGCCTCAATGCGCGAGAAATCCAGCAACGTGTTCACCAGCTTGAGTAGTCTCAACGCGTTGCGGTGCATCATTTTGACGCGTTCGCGCTGCACCGGGGGCAGGGGGATGTTCGCGTCTGCGAGGGCCTCTTCAGCCGGTCCCAGCATCAGCGTCAGTGGCGTGCGGAATTCGTGGCTGACGTTGCTGAAAAAGGCTGTCTTGACCCGGTCCAGTTCTGCCAGGGCCTCGGCCCGCCGCCGCTCCTCCTCGTAGGCCTGGGCATTTCGCACTGAGACTGAGACCTGAGCGGCAAGAAGTTCGTAGAACGAGCGGTACCCCTCGTCAAGGGCACGGTTGGGACTGATACCGGCGACCAGTACGCCAAGCGGAGCCGTCTGGGAGGAGGAGGCAACCGGCATTACCAGGGCCGAGTGAACCGCATCCCCCCAGGGTCCTCCCGGCACAGCGGCCTGAATCTCTTCAACCAGGACTGTCTCACCCCCCGCCGCGAGCGCGAGCGACCACTCGCCCTCCGTTTTCAGATCGACCGAGTGAGGACTTGCCGGTCCGCCGCCGGATAGATTTACGGCTCCGCGTAGCGTAAGCGTACTGCCGTCCAGCTCGCGCAGGTAGAGCAACGCAAAGGGCACGTCCAGCGGATGCATGGCTATTGCTGCTGCCACATCGCGGCAGGTGGCATCGACGCTGCGTGTCTCGCCTGCGCGTCCGGCCAGATCCCGCAGCAACCTCAACCTGCGCTCGCCCAGGAGTTGCTGAGTAACTTCACTGCACACGGCGAGCATCCCGACGATGCGCCCGGAGTCGTCCTCGGCCGGGGCGTGCGAGACACTGAAATAGGACTCCTCACGGTAGCCGGAACGCTCCATTAACAGCATGAGCGCCGGTAGCCAGTTTGCCTCTCCCGTGGCCATGACCTTTTGGATCATCGGACCGAGTGTGTCCCACGCTTCCGCCAGTGTGATCCGGATGTCGATGCCGAGTGCTGCCGGGTGTTTGTCGCCGATCAGTTGTGAGTAAGCATCGTTGTAGACCTGCAAGAATTCCGCACCCCAGGTGAGTACCATCGGGTAGCGCGAGGCAAGCAGTGTCTTGACCAGCGATTTGAGGCTCTGCGGCCAGGCCTCAATGGGTCCAAGCGCCGTCGTGGACCAATCAAAAGCACTGACGCGTTCCGCCATTGGGAGTGTGCCAGAGGATGGATGAGCCTGGGGGAGAAGATCCTGTGCCAGTCCGGTCTGCTGGGGCGTCATGAAGAACTCAAAGTAAAGCGACTCATAAACACGATAGCCGGGCGTTTAGTGGGTCAGATGTTGCTACATGTTCGTTCGGGTATACAGAGTACCCAGGGTGAGCTGTTTTTACGCCAGAACCTGACGACCACTCAAGCTGAAAGCGCGGGATTCTGTAATCTCGACGGGTACACATTCGCCTCGCAGGGTGTCGATCTCCCCACCGAAAAAGACTAGCCGGTTGGTGCGTGTCCGGCCCATCACCTGGCCCGGTTCGCGGGGATTGCGGTCTTCGACCAGTACCTGCTCGACACGCCCGAGATAGCGTTGGGAGCGCTCGGCTGCCTTCTGGGATACCAGACGATTGACCCGCTGAAGGCGGTCTTGCTTGACCTCTTCGCTCAACTGATCCGGCCAGTTTGCCGCGGGTGTGCCGGGACGGGGCGAATAGGCAGCCGTGTTTACCGCGTCGAACTCCAGTTCATCGACCAGCCGCAGGGTGTTGAGGAACTGCTCCTCGGTCTCACCGGGGAAAGCCACGATCAGGTCGGCAGAGATGGCCGCATCGGGGATCGCATTACGGACTCGTGCGATGACATCCCGGTACTTCTGGTGGGTGTAGCCCCGTGCCATGCGGCGCAAAACTTCGTTATCACCCGACTGGAACGGGATGTGGAAGTGCTCGCAAACCTTGGACAATTCGGCGCAGGTATGGATGAGTTCGTCGGTGAAATAGCGCGGGTGGGAGGTGGCGAAGCGGATACGCTCGATGCCCGGCACGTCATGAACGGCACGCAACAACGAAGCGAGGTTCGACCCGATGTCTCGTCCGTAGGCGTCGATATTCTGGCCCAGCAGGGTAACTTCCCGGTAGCCAAGCTCGCCCAGGGTGGCGATTTCCCGGTAAATTGCCTCAGTAGTACGCGACTGCTCCCGGCCGCGCACACTGGGAACGATGCAGTAGGTGCAACCTTCGTTGCAGCCGTAAATTACGTTGACCCAGGCACTGACGGTACTGTCGCGGCGGGGCTTGGTGATGTCTTCGATAATCTCGATGGGTTCGGTTGCGACGACCTGCTCGCCCTCCCGCACCCGCTCCAGCAGCTCGGCCAGGCGGTTGACGTGCTGGGGTCCCATGACCA
>JACMIX010000029.1 GCA_014380935.1 Gloeobacterales cyanobacterium ES-bin-141
GCTGATTGCCCTCTCCTACGGTGTGGCACTGCTCGTGAGTTGCTACGGATTCCTTGCCGTCTTCGCAGCCGGGCTTGCCCTGCGCCGAATTGAAGCTCAATCGTCGGAGGGAAACTCCTTCGAGGAGGTCGAGGCGATGACCAGCACCGCCGAGGCCGAAGTCGAGGAAATTGCCACGGACCCCGACAAAGCCTCTGCCTATATGGCGGAAGCGGTACTCGAATTCAATGAACAACTAGAGCGGATCGGGGAGGTGGCCGTCGTCGTGCTCCTGGGTGCTATGTTGAGTGCCCGGTATTTCACTTTCGAGATGATCTGGTTCGTACCTTTGCTGTTCTTGATTATCCGCCCGATTGGGGTCTGGGTGGGCCTGATCGGGTCCCGGACGGCCATCTCACAACTGGGCTTGATGTCCTGGTTCGGTATTCGCGGCATCGGCTCAATTTACTACCTGATGTACGCCATCGCACACGGCCTTGACCCTGAGCTTGCCCGCGAGCTGACCGCCATCACGTTCTGTACGGTGGCATTCTCGATCGTGGTACACGGCATCTCGGTGACGCCATTGATGAATCTGTATGCAGATAAAGGGCCGAGCCGCGAGAAGGAAGCGTAAAGTAGTCGGCATTTTTATCGGAGGTCTCCGTGCGCTATTCAATCTTGTCTCTCGCACTCGCTGTAGCCCATACCAATCCGGGCGAAGCCGCATCTCCTCGAGAAATCAATTTTGCCTGCTATTCCGGAGTGTGCCCGGCACTGTAATCCGCGCTTGAATGGGGCTGTGCCATCAAGAACTTGCGCACCTGCACGTCTTCGCTGAGCCCAATTGCGCGGGTGTATGCGTCGTGGGCAGCTTGCGGCCTCCCCAAGCTGGTGAGCAGGTGGGCGCGTACCGCCCAATAGGGCTGATAGGTAACAACCAGGTCGGGCGCAATGGCATTCAGGGCCGCGAGGCCAGTGGTCGCATCTTGTGCCCGGGCAAGAGCCGCCGCTCGGCTTACGAGGGCACCAAGCGTCGGAGCCAGGCTGACCAGATGCTCGTAAAGTAGCGCGATGGCTTCCCAGTCCGTATGTCCTGTGACGGCCCGCTGGGCGTGAACGGACTGGATCGCGGCTTCGATCTGGTAGGGACCGATTGACCTGTGCGTAGCTGCCTCGGCAAGTTCTCGTTCGGCTTCTGCCATCATCGACTCCGACCAGAGCGCAATATCCTGCTTGCAGAGAGGAACGTAATCACCCTCGGCTCGCCGCGCCCCGCGCCGCGCTTCGCAGTGCAGCATAAGTGCGAGCAGGCCCCGCACCTCCGGGTCCGTCGGGACGAGCCGAACCAGGACCCGGGCAAGCCAGATTGCCTCCTCGGCCAGGCCCTTCCGGCGGGGGTCAGTACCGGCTACGTCTTCCCAACCCGTACCGTAAGCCGCATAGATGGCCTCCAGCACGTAGCTGAGGCGCACAGGCAGTTCGCTTCGGGCCGGCACCTCAAAGGCAATCCCGGCATCCCGGATCTTGGCCTTGGCACGCACGAGGCGCTGGCTCATGGCCGCGGGCGCAACCAGGAAAGCC
>JACMIX010000221.1 GCA_014380935.1 Gloeobacterales cyanobacterium ES-bin-141
CAAGCCAGGCAATGTAGCGGCCTACCTCCTCGGCTGTCAACTGCGCCTGCTGCTCATCCGCCGGTCTTTCGCGCGTGGCAATTAGGCTGTTGAGAACTACCTCGTTGATGCGCACCCCGATGCCGCGATTCTCCTCGACAAGTACACGAACCAGCATTAACTGGGCAGCGGCAGGGATACAAACTGCCCCGTACTTGGGTATGGGTTTATGGGCTGCACCACCCCCTATAAACGTATAGCTGCCACCGTGCGTCATCACAGGCAGAAAGGTACGGGCAGTAATGAAATGGGCAGTGAGGTTCGCATCAAGCCAGCCGCGCCACTCGTCGAGCGATAGCTCCGCCAGGGCACGGTCAGTCTCGCCGCGCCCATTAGATGAATTGCTTTATCGGGTGATTACCACGGCAAAAGGTTCTTGGATGCTCATCTGTCCCCACTGCTGGCCCAGGGTCAGCACCGACAATCCAAATTACCGCTATGGCGGCACCTGGAAAGCCCGAAAGCCACTCTAGATAGGTGAGCCGACTGCCTCAGCCGCCTCTTTGATAAGTCCACGCACCCACCTTTGTAGCGGCGGATGGTGGGTGCCCTGTTCCCAGATGAATTGCTCGCTCCACCTGGGGATTGCAAGCGGTGGTTCGCATATGCGACAGCCCATCGGCTCAGCCAGCACACGGGCAAAACGGGATGCGACAGTGGCAATGCAGTCCGAATGTACCAGGATCTGTGGCACGGCGAGAAAGTGTGCGGCAGTCACAGCTACCCGGCGTTGCTCTCCCACCGCGGCCAGTGCCCGGTCCACCGCTCCCTCGGCGTCATCCTTGAGCGTCACCAGGACATGCGGGTAGCGCACGTAACCCTCCAGGGTCGCCCCGGCATCGAGCCAGGGATGCCCGTCCCGTACGATGCAGACGAAGCGTTCCTGCCAGAGGGTGTCTCGCGGGAACCGCTTGGGCAATTCCGGGAACACGCCGATAGCCCCGTCGAGTTCACCCCTGTCCAGTGCCTGGTAGATGCGGGTCTTATCGAGCGCACGCATTCGCAGATCCACCATTGGTGCCAGGGGCCGCAAACGCTCGACCAGACCGGGCAATAACACAAATTCAGCAACGTCGGACATTGCGAGACGAACGATTCCCTGCGCCATGGCTGGATCAAACGGCGGTGCCTCCTGCACCAGCCGCCGCAGGTCTGCAAGTACCGACCGCAGATCTACTTCTAATGTCTGGGCACGAGTGGTGGGTCGCAGGCCCCGAGGTGTGCGCACGAACAGTTCATCACCGAAATGTTGGCGCAGGCGTCTGAGTCCCTTACTCGCCGCAGGCTGAGTCACCCCGAGGCGGGCAGCTGCCCGCGAGACGCTGCCCTCGGCAAGCAGTACATCGAGTAGCACTAACAGGTTCAGATCCAGGCTACGCGCTTCAGCCACTGTGATATTCCTCTGCGTTATCGACAAGATTCTAGAATCGCTCTTTCAGAATACTGAGTGAGAGCGTAGATTCGTCTTGTTAAGTGAGGATCCACCGATGACCAACTCCCCACGCGCCATCGCGTACGCCTTCATCAACGAGGGCATTGCCAAAACCGACATGGCTGTCTTTGACGCTTTGCTTGCTGAAGATATCGTCGTCGAGACCGGTCTCAGTCCTGCGGGTCCCATCCTCGGGCGCGAGGCTTACAAAACCGTCTTTTCCGGCTTCGCCGACGCCTGGCCGGTACAGCGCTTTGAGATCCACTCGGTGGTCACGGAGGGCAACCTGGTGGTCATTCAGTTCACTGCCACCACCCTATTTGCAAAAGATTACTACGGAGTAAAAGCCACACATCAGGTCGTACCGTTGCGAGAGATTCACCAGCTCGAAGTAGCAGGTGAGCGGATCAGGCGCAACACAGTGGCCGGGGTAAATTTCCCGTTCGAGTACATCATGTACCCGGCATTAAAGGACGCCGTTCTGGGCTCCCTACTGACCGTGGAGTAGGCCACCGTAATTGGCCTTGCACTCTATAGTCCGGACCAGTAGAGTCTCCCAGGTCGTTATTAGTGCGCTGTCTAACTCTGCAAAGCAGCGGCGTGATGGCGAATGTGGTCTTCGATGAACGTGGAAATGAAATAGTAACTGTGGTTATAGCCGGGTGCGCGGCGCAAAGTCAGGGGCTGACTCGCTGCCGCGCAGGCCTGCTCAAAGACTTCCGGCATTAACTGCTCGGTCAGGAAAGGGTCCGCAAGTCCCTGATCGATCAGAATCGGGCGACCGTAATTTGCTGTTGCCACCAGGTCGCTCGCGTCGTAAGCTCCCCAATCGGCATCTTCGCCCAGGTAGCCGCTGAAGGCTTTTTTGCCCCAGGGACAACGCGTGGGGGCAGCAATGGGGGCAAATGCGGAGACCGAGCGGTAAAGGCCGGGGTTTTTGAGCGCACAGACAAGAGCACCGTGGCCTCCCATCGAGTGGCCGAAGATGCCCCGCCGGGTCGAGTCCACCGGGAAGTGCGCAGCGATGAGTTCAGGCAGTTCGTGCACAACATAGCTGTACATGCGGTAATGGTTCGCCCACGGCTCCCGTGTGGCATCGATATAAAAGCCTGCCCCGGAGCCAAAGTCCCAGTCCGTATCTTCGCCCTCGATACCCGTCCCGCGCGGACTGGTGTCGGGAGCAACCAGCATTAGACCGTACCGGGCCGCGAACGGTAGTGCACCGGACTTGGTGATGAACGTCTCCTCCGTGCAGGTCAACCCGGCCAGAAAATATAGCGCCGCTAGGGGAGCATCGGTCCGGGGCGGCAGGTAGACGGCGAAGCGCATGGGAGCGTCGCAGGTTCGGGAGATATGTCGGTAGAAGCGGACCGTGCCTTCAAACGCCTGGTGCTCGGCGGTGAGTTCGATATCCATCAGAATGTAACCACGGAGCGGATGGATTCACCCCTGTGCATCAGCTCGAACCCATGGTTGATTTTCTGCAGGGGCATCGTGTGCGTAATCAGGTCGTCGATGTTGATCTTTCCCTGCATGTACCAATCGACAATTTTGGGAACGTCCGTGCGCCCCCTCGCACCACCGAAGGCCGAACCCTTCCAGACCCGCCCTGTAACCAGTTGAAAAGGCCGGGTACGGATCTCCTGACCGGCACCCGCCACACCGATAATCACG
>JACMIX010000030.1 GCA_014380935.1 Gloeobacterales cyanobacterium ES-bin-141
GGCTTTCCTGGTTGCGCCCGCGGCCATGAGCCAGCGCCTCGTGCGTGCCAAGGCCAAGATCCGGGATGCCGGGATTGCCTTTGAGGTGCCGGCCCGAAGCGAACTGCCTGTGCGCCTCAGCTACGTGCTGGAGGCCATCTACGCGGCCTACGGCACGGGTTGGGAAGACGTGGCGGGTACTGATCCCCGCCACAAGGGCCTGGCTGAGGAGGCAATCTGGCTTGCCCGCGTCCTGGTTCGGCTCGTCCCGGCGGACCCGGAAGTGCGGGGCCTACTCGCGCTCATGCTGCACTGCGAAGCACGGCGCGGGGCGCGGCGAACACCCGAGGGTGATTACGTTCCCCTTTGCAAGCAGGATATTGCGCTCTGGTCAGAGTCGATGATGGCAGAGGCCGAACGAGAGCTTGCCGAGGCAGCTACGCACAAATCAATCGGCCCCTACCAGATCGAAGCTGCGATCCAGTCCGTTCACGCCCAGCGGGTCGTCACAGGACATACGGACTGGGAAGCCATCGCGCTACTTTACGAGCATCTGGTCAGCCTGGCTCCGACGCTTGGTGCCCTGGTAAGCCGAGCGGCGGCTCTTGCCCGGGCACAAGATGCGACCACTGGCCTCGCGGCCCTGAATGCCATTGCGCCTGACCTGGTTGTTACCTATCAGCCCTATTGGGCGGTACGCGCCCACCTGCTCACCTGCTTGGGGAGGCCGCAAGATGCCCGCGACGCATACACCCGCGCAATCGGGCTTAGCGAAGACGTGCAGGTGCGCAAGTTCTTGATGGCACAGCCTCATTCAACTGCGGATTACAGTGCCAGGCACACTCTGGAATAGCAGGCATTGATTTCTCGAGGAGATGCGGCTTCGCCCGGATTGCCCTCAACTTCCTCGCGCGAGGCACGGCACGGGCGAGTGGGTACCAGGGTTTCTGGCCTACTAAAAAGGCAGGCACACTTTGTTACATTGTAAAGCTTGAAACCCTTGCCCTGAGAGGGTTTCAGAAATGTTCACTTATGAACTGTTTTGCTCGCACACATCGAAACACCCAATACCTGCTCATTTTGCAGCGCACTAAGTAGCCGCGAAAAACACCACTTCACCCAAAGACGTTGCCTCCGGCACGCGTCTATAAGGGCACGCAGCAGCGTGCCCTTCCCCCATGTGTGAAAAATGCTATTTACTTTACGCTTCCTTCTCGCGGCTCGGCCCTTTGTCTGCATACAGATTCATCAATGGCGTCACCGAGATGCCGTGTACCACGATCGAGAATGCCACCGTGCAGAACGTGATGGCAGTCAGATCGCGGGCAAGCTCAGGGTCAAGGCCGTGCGCGATGGCGTACATCAGGTAGTAGATTGAGCCGATGCCGCGAATACCGAACCAGGACATCAAGCCCAGTTGCGAGGGGGCCGTCCGGGAACCGATCAGGCCCACCCAGACCCCAATCGGGCGGATGATCAAGAACAGCAAAGGTGCGAACCAGATCACCTCGAAAGTGAAGTACCGGGCACTCAACATAGCACCCAGCAGCACGACGACGGCCACCTCCCCGATCCGCTCCAGTTGCTCGTTGAATTCGAGTACTGCCTCCGCCATATAAGCAGAGGCTTTGTCGGGGTCCGTGGCAATTTCCTCGACTTCGGCCTCGGCGGTGCTGGTCATCGCCTCGACCTCCTCGAAGGAGTTTCCCTCCGACGATTGAGCTTCAATTCGGCGCAGGGCGAGCCCGGCTGCGAAGACGGCGAGGAACCCGTAGCAACTCACCAGCAGTGCCACACCGTAGGAGAGGGCAACCAACCCGAGGGCGAGAAAATCATCCAGTCCCACCGCCTCCTTATGTTCACGGCGCAAATAGAGGACCAGTTGCCCAACCAGCGTCCCAAGTGCAGCACCGATCCCAAGTCCTCCCGTCGTTGCCCACACAACGTCCACTCCGACCCAGCGCCATCCGTTCTCACCGAGTTCGTGCAGCCCGAGCAAGCCCAGGCCCAGCATCACAAAAGGAAAAGCGGTACCGTCATTGAGTGCTGCCTCACCCGTCAGACCCAGGCGCAACCCGTCCCGGTCACCGGGGTCCACCACCTGCACGTCAGAGGCAAGTACGGGGTCCGTGGGTGCCAGGATGGCCCCGAGCAGAATAGCGGCTCCCAGGGGCAGATTCAGCCCGACCATGCCCGCCAGGGTGATCGCTCCGACGGTAATTGACATCGACACAAAAGCAAGCCGTACGGGCAGGCTCCACTGCCCCACCGACAAAAGCGGGCGAAGTTTCAGTCCGGCAGTGAAAAGAGAGACCAGCACCGCAACCTCTGTAACCCGCTCCAGTAGCTTCGCTTGCTCAATCGGGTCAATGCGGATGAGTCCGAGTCCGAAGGGACCGAGTAACACCCCCACAAGCAGGTAAAGTATCGAGGTACTCAGCGGCAGGCGCTTCAGGACAGAACCCGCGAGCGCCATGCTGATGAATAGAGCACCGATCACCACGAATATGAGGTTGAAGTTCATGCCGTGTTCGCCCTGGCAGCTCTCCCTTTGTCGGGCTTAACCATGTCTGCGGTAATCCTTCATGACAGTGTGGGGCGGACGGATGCACGCCCCGACGGTTTTTACGGCTTGAACACAACTTTGGTGCAGTCGTTGCGCTGATCCCGGAAGATCTTGTAGGCATGGGGTGCCTCTTCGAGCGGCAGTCGGTGCGAGATGATGAACGACGGGTCAATAGCTCCC
>JACMIX010000222.1 GCA_014380935.1 Gloeobacterales cyanobacterium ES-bin-141
TGAGGAAGCCAGGCGCGCAGGAATTCCGTGTGCAACAGTGGCTCACCTCCTGTAAGGCTAATGGAGTGGTGCAGATGGGGCCGGGCGAGCCGCTCAAGCCAGGCGAGCAGTTCAGCGGCTGTGACCGGATTGTGCAGGGCCAGAAAGTCCCGGCTACCGGGAGTCTGCTCGGCCTGCCAGTTCCCTGTGACCTGGTGCGTATGGGGGCTATCGCACCAGGAGCAGCTCAAATCGCAGCCGCCGGTCCGTACGAACAGCTGTCGCTCGCCAACCAGCGGCCCCTCGCCTTGAATAGCCGAGAAAATCTCGACCAGCCAGCCCTGTGCTGGAGGTATTTGCATCGTGCCTGTCCGGGTTGCGCTTAGTGAAGTCAATGCTAACGGCTTAACACATTCGAGCCATCGTTGATAATGGAGGAGCAGTAGCGCCCGAGATCAAGATAGATACCGACGCCATCCATACCTTTACCCTGCCTCTGCCAAATGTCTCTAGTGCATTAAACCTGGCCGGTCGCAACGAAGAGAACCTCAGGTTGCTCGAGACCAAGACTGGAGCGCAACTGGTGTTGCGCGGTCAGGAGCTCGTTATTCGGGGGACTGAAGCCCAGGTCGGCCTGGGCAGGCAGGTCGTTGGTGCGCTGGAAACACTCTGGAGACAGGGCCGTCCACTCGGTGAAGTTGAGGTACTCAACGCCTGGCAGGCTATTTACAGCGGTCAGGACGAAGAACTCGCCCAGATGCAGCGCACGGCCATGGCCGTCAACCGACGCGGCGAAACCGTCTACACTCGCACCCTGGGTCAGTGGCGTTACGTACAAGCCATTCAAAAACACGATCTGACGTTTGGGATCGGCCCGGCGGGGACCGGCAAAACCTATCTGGCGGCGGTCCTCGCGGTCCTTGCCCTGCAAGAGCGCCGGGTAGAGCGACTTATTCTCACCCGTCCGGCGGTCGAAGCAGGAGAGCGGCTCGGGTTTTTGCCCGGGGATTTGCAGGCAAAGGTAGACCCATATCTAAGACCCCTATATGACGCGCTCTACGATTTCATCGAGCCCGAGCGCCTTGCTCAGCTGATGGAAAAGGGGACGATCGAAGTTGCTCCGCTTGCCTATATGCGTGGCCGAACTCTCAATCGGGCTTTTATTATTCTCGATGAAGCCCAGAACACGACCGGCGAGCAGATGAAGATGCTGCTGACCCGGTTGGGAGCGGGGGCCAAGATGGTCGTCACGGGAGATGTCACCCAGACCGACCTCCCACCGGGAAAACGCTCCGGTCTGGAACTCGCCGGGCAAATCCTGCGGGGAGTCAAAGGCATCGCATTTTGTGACTTCAACCGGGCCGATGTGGTGCGCCATCCATTGGTGCAACGCATTATCGAAGCTTACGAACGCACGCTCTAGAAACTCGAAATACCAATTTTTGGTCCCGCTACAATTGAGATGCTGATTCGCTACAGAACTTATCTACCCGGTACCCCGCATGCTCCGTCGGTTTACGTCTTTACCCTGGCAAGACATCTTCTTGACTCTGCTCGTGAGCGATCTGGTGCTGCTAGTTGCATGTCCAGTGTTTTTGTTGCTGTTGTTCGCCATTCCCTTCATCTCTCAGGTGGTTCTGCTGCTGAGTAGCGCTTTGCCTTTATTGGTCGGCGGCGCGGGCGGTTTGCTCGTCAGGGCGCTCTACGAGCGGCTCGCTCCCAACCAGGTACTCACGATCGGGATGCGCTGGGTCCTCGCCTTTGGAGTAGGTTTCAGCATGCCTTTGCTCGGAGCCATGGTCAGTGCATCACTACAGAACCTGCCACTGTTTTTGAACCTCGACACCACTGGTGGAAGTGCACAGTTCCTGGTGGCAAGCGGTGCGCTGATTGAGCAGAGCCGGGTGCTGTGGAGTGGGCTGATATTTGTCGTCGGGGCGGTTGTTGGCGTGTTCTGGGGCTGGAGACGCACCTGGTGGTGATCCGGGTAGGGTCAGACTAGATCACTATCCACCAACCATTTTTGTCCGGTAGCCCAGTTCGTGCAAAATTTGGGCTACCTTGTCGCGGTGGTCTCCCTGGATCTCAATTTCACCGTCCTTGACGGTGCCGCCTGCTCCGCAGCGGTTTTTGAGCAACTTGGTGAGCTCAGTCAGTTTTGCCTCGGAGAGGACGAGACCACCGATTACGGTGACACTCTTGCCGCGTCGGCGCTTGCGGTCATGCTCGAGGCGGGCGGTCTGCCGGTTCGGAGGCAGTTCGACCGTCCGGCAAGCACAACGCTCGGCGGGTTCACCGCACCTGGGGCAGAGCGGATCGGGTCTCGGGTGGGTGGAGTAGACGATCCGGTCCGCGCACATAGATTCAACCTTGCAGCCAATCAAGCACGGGTGTCGCGGCCCAGTTGAGGCCGACCCGTAGGCGGTGTGCCGAGGTCGGCATCCGCAGCAAGTAGGCAATTCGCCGAATCAGGTAAGCGAGCGGTCCCTCTACCTGCATACCAGCCAGGGAAGCCACACCACTATCGACGCCCAGACTTAGCAGCATCCCCAGCGAGTAGTAGCGAAAAGCAAGTAGAGGCCGGCCTGTACTTTCAGCCCATAAATTCCAGGCACTGTAATCCGCCTGTTGAAAGGCGACCTGGGCGCTCGCACCAATTGCATGGCCCTGCGCATCGACGGCGGCAGCCAGGTCACCCAGGGCAAAAATTTCTGGATGGTCTACTACTTGTAGAGTAGGCAGGACACGAATACGCCCGCGCTCGTCCTTTGGCAGATCGAGATCCCTGACCAGTTTGGGAACAGTCGTCCCGACCGTCCAGAGCACTACGTCAGCCGGGAGAAAGGCGCTACTCCGCTCGGTCGTCTCGGTCTCGAGTCCCTCAGCCTGGACTGAGAGGATTTTGGTCTGCAAGTTGAGGCGTATGCCCCGGCGTTCAAGTTGTGCGCAGGCCGCTTTGCGGATCATCGCGTCGGTTTGCGGAAGAATCTCTTTTTCACGGTCTACCAGCAGAATGCTGCCTTTGTCCCGAAGTGTATCCGCAAGCTTGCAGGCCAGTTCTACCCCACTCGCACCGCCACCAACCAGGGCAACGCGAACCGGATCGGCACCCTGATCAAGTAGGAATTTGAGCCGGTTGATGAGCCGCTCGGCATCTTCAAGCGTCCTGAAGGCCAGGGCATGTTCTCTGGCTCCGCTCACAATCTCGACCGGGGTCGAGCCGCCTGCCGTCAAAACCAGCTGGTCATAGGGCTCGGCTGTCCCGTCACCAAGCAGAACCTTTTGATTCTCAAGGTCGATGCCACTGACCTCGGCTTGCTTAAAGCGGATTTGCGTCTGCTCGAGTAGGTCTGCGAAGCGCGGTGCTACCTCCCAGGTTTTCAACTCGCCCGAGACCAGTTCGTAAAGCAACGGCGCAAAGACAAAGCGCTCGGCTCGATCGACTAACAACACCTCCGGGCGTTCACCAGGCCAGTGGTAGCGTTCGAGGTTGAGGGCCGTGAAGAGCCCGGCAAAACCACCACCGACGATCACAATGCGTCCCATAGTTGCCCAGTATTGCGTTCTGACTCCAGGATAACCGTCCTGAGCCGCCCATTCCGGACAGGTGGCAACCTCAGCCATCCGTCCTTGGAGCGGCACGGACGGTGCAGTAAAATGGTTAAAATAGTTGGGACGCTCGTCCACAAAAGGTAGCTATGAAGTTCGGCGACAAACAACAAAACGAGCACAAGACCCTCAAAGCCATCTATCACCTCACCCTTGAGGATTTTGAGCGGGCGACCTACATCAAAGAAGTCCAAAATGCCACCGGACTGGGCTCAAAGGACCTCCAGGATGTTTGCAAGGCCCTGCAAAAGATGGCCTACATCGAGAAGCAAAACTTCCGGATCGCAATCACTGATGAGGGCGTCGCCCATGCGGAAAAACTCATCGAGCAATCCCGGTGATCGTGAATGCGCATCCGCAAACCTGTCTTGCACGTACATGCGATGGGCTTACCGCTCCACTTGAGTGATAAACGGAGCATTTGCCCACTCACTGCTGTGCATGTTAAGCGGTTTTGATCCATAGAAATACTTGAGTGCCTTCAAGGTTCCCTTACCCCCATCTATTACATAAGGACTTCCCCTATGGATGTCAGGTTCTTCAACACTGAAAACGGCATGGTGCTCTATCACTACCTGGGTCTGGGTACTACCCATGACCAGACCTGTCATGTGTGGGAGGTCTGGGTCTACAAACATGACCAGACTCTGACGAGCGGTACAAGCTGTATACCTGTCGTAGAAGGCTACGAACTATCCAGAACAGATGCCAGGGTAGACGCCCTATTGCTCTAGCATCGTTCTGGGGCGCAGCATAGGCCCGTGCTCAGGTAAGAATGCAGATGGCTATTTTAATTGCCGCCCCGGCCAGTGCGACGGGCAAAACGACGATCACCCTTGCAATACTTGCTTTCTTGCAAAAGCATGGCCTACACATCCGCTCTTTTAAAGTGGGTCCCGACTACATTGATCCAATGTTCCACCGGGAGGTGACCGGGAGTCCCTGTATTAACCTCGACCCTTTTTTGACCGACGAGGACTATGTCCGCCGGACTTTTGCCCATCATTGCCAGGACAAAGACGGAGCGGTCATCGAGGGGGTTATGGGTTTGTTCGATGGACAGGCAGGACGGGCGGATTTTGCCAGTACCGCCCATGTCAGCCGTCTCATCGATGCAACCGTCGTTTTGGTAGTGGATGGTTCGCGTACGGGTTATTCGATGGCGGCTTTGCTGCACGGATTTCGGTACTTTGATCCCCGCGTGCAAATTGGTGGGGTCATCCTGAACCGCGTGAACTCCGAGCGCCACCGGGACATTCTCGTCGGGGCGGTCGAATCCGTGGGTCTGAGCGTCCTGGGTGTCATTCCTCGCACGGAGGCCATTACCCTGGGCGACCGCCACCTGGGCCTGGTTCCGGTGGGTGAACTGACGAACTTTCACTCAGTCCGGCAGCAACTTGCTCACCTGGCCGAGCATCTCGACTGGTCGAAGTTGCTGCCGATGCTGCGGGTGATCCCGGCCCCGGCCTCCCCTCGCTGGCAAGTCGCCGCCCTTCCGACCGCGGTTATCGGGGTGGCCTGGGACCGGGCCTTTAACTTCTACTACCAGGACAATCTGGAGTTGTTGCAAGAACTGGGAGCGCAGTTACGGTTCTTCTCTCCGCTCGCGGACGAGTGGCCCGAGTGCGACGGCTACTTGCTTGGCGGCGGTTTTCCCGAGCTATTTGCTGCGACCCTCGTAGAGCAATCAAATTTTTTTGGTGGTTTAAGGCGCAGTGTGCAGCAGGGCCGACCCCTTTATGCTGAGTGCGGCGGGTTGATGGTGTTGGGCAAAACCCTCCAGACTTTTGACGGACAACATTTTGCCATGGCAGGACTGCTCGGAACCCACTGCCGGATGGAGGAGCGCTCGGTACTTGGTTACCGCGAGGCGACAGTCGTGCACGCGTCCTGCGCGGTGGTGGCGGGGGAGAACCTCAGGGGGCATGAATTCCATCGCTCCAGGCTTGAGCCTGCCACCCCGACCCATCCGCTTTATTGCTTTGATGACCGGCAGGAGGGCTGGACTTCAGGGTGCCTGCACGCCTCTTACTTGCATCTCCACTGGGGCACTCAGATATCCGTGGCCAGGCGTTTTATGGGCAGCACTCACCTTTACCCGTCCGGCACCATTCCCTTACCGGTTTGAATAAGGGAGCAAAGGGTTGCCCGTCTGCAACTGCTAGTATCGTTGTCAGATCTTTTTCGTTCAGGAGACGGAGATACCTTGCCGCGGCAGTTGCTCAAAGAACTCTTCGCCGATGTCTTGCTCGCCGTGGCACTGGCATTCCTGTTCTGGGGCATGTGGCAGTTTCCGCTCCTGATCACGGGCGGGTTGGTCCTCGCATGCATCATACTGTTGCATCTGGTCCGGCCAGGCTGGTCGCGGCTTGCGAGTGGCTGGCACCTGCGCGTCAACCAGTTGCTCGAGTGGCCCCTGTGGCGTCGCGTCGCATCAATTCACGAGGCCGGTCATGTGATTGTCGCGCACCGTCTCGGAATGGAGGTTGCCGGTTACGCCCTCACCCCGGCAGCCAGTGCTCTCCATCAGTCCTCCGGTTACACAAGTTTTAAAGCGGAGCACTTCTCAGTCGAGCCCGAAAAGCTTCTGACCACACTGACCGTCCTGGTCGCAGGCAAGGTCTGTGAAGAACTTGTCCTGGGCCATGCCCACGGTGCGACCCATGATCTGCGTCAGCTCGAGTGCTGGGCACAAGTCATCGACGAGAGCCTGGTCAACGCCGGTCACCAGCCCGTTGGCATAGCCTTCTGGCAAAAGACCTGCGAGACAAGAGCAAAGCAATTACTTGTTGGCCAGGAGCAACTGATCGAGGCAGTTGCCGGAGCGATGCTTCAACGCGAAGTGATCGAGCGCATCCTTGAGCACATCGACAGTCACAAGGTCATTCGTCAGGCTGAGACCTCGACTGCTTAGTATTGCTGGGCCTTGCGACATGCAGAACCTGCAGGCTACCACCGGCGAGCAGTCCACTGTACCGGCACCGAAAGCCCGTGCGCTCAAGGGCCGCAGCCAAGTCGGTCCCCAGTAGTTGCCAGGCGGTTTGCGTCTCGAAGACCCACAAAAACAGCGCCAGCCCCGGCCACATCACAGGCGTAGTGGGCTGGTGAAAGTCAATCAGTGCGAACGTTCCCCCCGGCTTGAGGACCCGAAAGACCTCGGCAAAGATTTTGAGCCGCTGGTCAGGCTGCATTTCGTGCATGGCCATACTGGTGTGGACCAGGTCAAAGCTCTCACCTGCGAAGGGCAGCGCCTCCGCCTCCGCCTGCACAAAGCGGGCTTGCGGGACTTTGCGGCGGGCCTCGGCAAGCCCTGCACTCAGAAGGTCGAGACCAGTGACATGATCTGAGCGTGTGGCCAGGTAACGGGTCGCACCACCTGAGCCGCAACACAGATCAAGCACCTGCCAGTCCGGGGTAACCGGCAAGTCCTGCCAGGCGATCTGTCGAAAACGCGCTTCCCCGCCCACCAGCAAGGCCGTTGTCCGGGCCACGGCATCGTACAGAGGCGGATAGCGGAAGCTCCAGTCACGCAGGATAGTCGCCATGGTTTTGAGAGTAGCTACTTCCACGGTACCGCTCCAGACGGATACTGTTTTACGGCAGTGAAGATCGACAATCTCTCCGGCAAGGCGTAGAATACCCAAGCACGTTAGAGGGTCTTTCCTGGCATGAAGCAACTTAGTCTCAAGCGCAACGTCACGATTAAGGCAGTCGTGACACCCCGGCTTAAAGAAGAGATGACGGCCCAACTCCAGGGGTTCCTCAGCCAGGTGGACCGCCAGCTTGAACAACTCGACTTTCAAGGCAAGCGTGCCGTCGCCGAGGTTGAAAAAGCCTCGCTCAAACCCCTGGGTCCAGACGCCAAAAATCAGATTGAAGGTATCCGCTCCCAGGTCACCGAGCAAAAAAATCAGCTTCTCCAACAAAAAAGTCAGTTTCTCAACCAACTCACCCAGGTCACAAGTTGGGAGATAAGCCAGGAAGTCGTCCAGGGCCAAATTGACAGCTACTTCGATCTCCATGAAGGCGATAACCTGGTTCAGAAAATGAGTATCGAAGTACTCATCGAAGACGGCATCGTCAAAGAGATCCGGGGCGAGCCCTGAGCGTAAGGTAATCTGTATTTGCCATCCGTCACCGGGGTAGAGATGACTCGCGTCGTACTTGTGCGTCACGCTCAGAGTTCCTGGAATGTCCGGGGTTTGATTCAGGGCCGTTCAGACCACTCGGTCCTGAGCGAACAGGGTCAGGAGCAGGCCCTGGCAACTGCACAATTTCTCCGGGACCTACCGTTCGATTCAGCCTGGTCGAGCCCACTCATGCGGGCCAGGCAAACCACCCAGGCGATTGTGGCGGCCCATCCGGGTCTGACAATTCAGACCTCACCACTGCTCCAGGAGATCCACCTACCCGCATGGGAGGGTCTCACCATGGCCCAGGTCGCGGAGCGTTTCCCAGAACAGCACCGGCACTGGCAGGAAACGCCCGAGCAACTTGAACTCGACCACCGCCATCCAGTTGTGGATCTCTGGGAACAGGCCAGTCATTTCTGGCAGGAGTTGCTCACGCACGAGCAGGGTAAAAGCATCCTGATCGTCGGCCACAACGGCATCAACAAAGCGCTGCTTGCTACCGCGTTGGGTTTACCTCCCAGCCATTACACGGCATTGCTGCAGTCCAATGGCGGGGTGAGTGTCCTGAATTTTGATGCTTCGGGTTATGCCCAGCTCGAGTCGATGAACCTGACTGCCCATACAGGCCAGGTCTTGCCCGCTTACAAGCGGGCAGCACGCCTGCTGCTTGTACGTCACGGGGAGACCGACTGGAACCGTGAGGAGCGCTTTCAAGGTCAGATCGATGTTCCCCTGAATGCTCAGGGACAACTTCAGGCCGAGCGGGTAGCCGAATTTCTGCAGCAGGTGCCGATTGAACGCGCTTTTTCAAGTCCCCTCTTGCGACCAAAGGCAACGGCCTTGCAAATCCTCGGCTACCACCCGCAAGTAGAGCTCCAGCTCGTGCCTGACCTGCAAGAAATCTGCCACGGTCAGTGGGAGGGAAAGTTTCGCGCTGAGGTCGAAGCTCTCTTTCCAGGGATGCTGGACCAATGGAGCAAAACTCCCCACCAGGTCCAGATGCCGGAGGGCGAGAACCTGGCTCAGGTTTGGGAACGCTCCCTCGCGACCTGGCGAGGGATTGTCGAGCAGACTAAAGCAGTGAGCCTGGTTGTCGCCCACGATGCCATCAACAAGGCGGTCATCTCAGGCACGCTCGGGCTCGGTCCCGAGGAGTTCTGGCGCTTCCGGCAAGGTAATGGCTCTGTGACGGTCATCGACTACCCGCAGGGCGTTCACGGTCAGGCCAGGCTCAGTGCCATGAACATTACCAGTCATCTGGGCGGAGTCCTCGATTGCACAGCGGCCGGAGCCCTTTAATCTCCTCTGCAACTTGAAGTCCGGGGATTCCTATGCCGCAGTAACCACAGACGGTACAACCAATGACTTCAGGTCAACCGCCCGCTGATAGTTACTGCTCATTAATGAGGGCTTGCGATCGTACACAAGCCACTCCCGGCTGTGCATCCAGTAGACGCACAATAGAGGGAACAGACAGAGCTTACCGGTGCCATAGTCGCCTGTTTTGCTCAAAAACGCGCAAAATTACCCTTTTTTAGGGTCAAACTTCAAAATTGACTCACCGGGCTCGCGCGAGAATCCGCACTCGGTATCTGGCGCGCCTGACGCACTCACGCCAGGCTTCCAAGAACCGTACCTTTTGATATCAATTGGCTTCGGTCGCCGTTCCCCGTTGTGCTCGCAACCAGTCGGAGAGCCTGCGAGAGAATTGCTGAACACCGATTCCAGTCTCCTGGATCAGATTGCGGAACTGGGTGCTGTAGAAATCCACTGCGTGTTGAAATTCAGCCGATGGGGGCGGTTCTTGACCTCGGCGGGTGTAATTTCCACCGATAATGCGGTCGAACTCGCCGCTGCGTATCCAGCGGGTTAGTTCGGAGACCCGGCGTACGGCGTAAGGATGGGTTGTCTCCAGTTCGCCAAAGAAGCGCAAGCCGCGGTCGAGGTAGTCTTCCCAGGTTTCGTACTCACTCGCCTGGTGAATGAAAGCATCGACGTTCAATCCCTCGATATTGCCCCCCGCCAGTTTCATCAGCGTCCGGCAGTGGATGACCGGGTCGCGTACGACCAGGGCGGCAGCACGGTCACAAGTCAGTTCCGAAGCCCGTGACCACTCTTGGAGGGCGAGGATGATGGCCCGTATGGGAAGATCTCCGAGTGGCGGGAGGTTCCGCATGCCCAGACTCAAAAGAATATAAAGGGCTGTGCGGTACATGACATGCTCAGAGAGGATGTGTCCGACTTCGTGAGCGATCACCGATTTGAGTTCGTCCTCGGCAAGCATGGTCACCAGACCCGACTGCAAGAGGATACTTGGTTGCTCGGCACCAAAAGCCATGGCGTTGGCGACCGGCGTCTGAAAGATATAGAGTTCGTAGCGCTCGGGCATATCCAGCGTGTCGAGACAGGAAAGATAGCTCTCCCAAACCTTCGGCAACTGATTGGGTCCGATGCGAATGCCGTTACCGAGCATCTGCTGTCTGAAGGCACGCTCGTACTGAAATTCGAGCAGCTTTTTAATGAAGACGTCGATGAACGGGATCTGCTTGAGAGCCGCCGTAGCCGCCCTGTCGGCCGGATGTTCGTAAGATTTCGGACTGATACCGCTGAGTCGGTAAGGAGTGGGAAGCGTACTAGTCATGGAGGCCTTGCACAACGTTTGCTCTTATTGTGGCTTCCCCGGCAGCGATTTTGTTTCCCACAGTTTCTGAAATGTTTGCAAAGCCTTTTCAAGACCGACAGCCCGCGATGCCTTGAATAATACCCGGTCGCCCGGGCAGGCCAGTTCGGCAAGGCGCGCAGCCAGAGCTTCCTGATTATCAAAGCGCTCAACCAAAGTCCTGTCCATAGCCGCCTCGGCCAGGGCTGCCGTATCTGCGTCTGTCTCGAGGACCAACAACTGGTCAACTCCCGGCCTGCCGCAGGATTGTCCGAGCTGTCGGTGCAGGATAACGGATGCATCGCCCAGTTCGCGCATTTGTCCCAGCACGGCGATGCGTCTGGTAGCAGGCAGTTCGGCGAGCAGTTGTAGAGCGGCACGGGCCGACTCCGGAGCGCTGTTGTAGGTCTCATCGAGTAGCTGCACATCGCGGCTCAAATGAACCAGGCGGCTGCGCCCGCCGGGAAGGCTCACGCTCGCCAGGTTGGAGCGGATTTGCTCGAGGTCGCAGCCGAGCACCGTGGCAGCACTGAGGGCGGCAAGCAAATTGAGCCGGTTGTGACGGCCCGGCAGGGGTGGCAGAAAAGGAATCCCCTGTACCCACAAATGTGTACCGTCGTATTCGCCCGAGACGTCCCCGATCCCAAGCCCGTAGGTCACAACCGGACCGGACCATACCTCTCGGGCCGTTACCAGGAGTAGTGAGTCCTCGGCGTTGAGGACGGCTGTGCCCCCGGTATCGAGATCCGCGAGCAGTTCGCACTTGGCACGCGCGATAGCTTGATGGGAACCCAACCGGCCAATATGGGCACTGCCCACATTGGTGATGACAGCGACGGTCGGCACTGCACAGCGGGTAAGCCGGCCAATCTCACCCGGACCGCGCATACCCATCTCCACTACACAGAAGCGGTGCTCGGGCCTCAATTGCAGGAGCAGCTTGGCAACCCCGATATCGTTGTTCTCATTGGCCGGTGGAGCGAGTACGGGACCCCCAATCGAGAGCACCGAGCGCAGCAACTCTTTAGTCGTGGTCTTTCCGGCTGAACCCGTGACCGCGATCACCGGCAGGGCAAACTGCTGACGCCACCAGCGCGCGAGCGCCTGGTAGGCAACGAGCGTATCATCAACACGCAAATGGGGAACATCAATCGGCCTGTCTGCAAGAACCAGACTCGCCCCCCGCTCCAGAGCAGCAGCTGCGTAGTCATGGCCGTCAAAATGCTCCCCACGCAGGGCAACGAACAGCGAGCCGGGCGGGACAGCCCGCGAATCCGTCGTGATCCCGTTAACCGCTTCAGGAAGCCCGCCGAGGTTGACGGCTCGGCCTTCTAAAAGCTCTAGCAGGATAGCCGTGGAGAAGACCATCTGAACCATTCCTATAAATACTACCTAGCCTTAGTGAACTATGCGTTCGGCTGCTTCGACGGCCTGACGGCGCAGGTCGGCGGCAATTCGAAACAGATCCTGGCCCGTGTGCAGGTGTTGGTAGTCGTAGTTCTGGGGAAAGTAGCGCAACTCTTCGAGGGCGTCACCCATCTGATTGAGGCTGTGGTACAGGAACTCGGCGACCCTCGCTGTGCCAAAGGGGTTGGGACGTGACCTGAATGTGCGGATTGCATTCTGGTAGAGATTGAGGGAGCGGTTGAGGTACGCTTCGAACTCGGCCACCAGCTCATCATCGTAGGGATCGTAGGACAACTCCTCCAGCTGGTGGCGGAAGGAGCGCAGGACCTGCTGGATGCTGGTGTTGACGGGTTGGTAGACCTCTTTTAGCCACCGGTCGCGCGCGGTCTCCTCGTCCGCTGCGTCAGGGCGTGTACGGGAGGCTCCATAGGGTATGGCAAGTCGGGTCGGTTGGTGTAGAGACAGAAGATGGTCGTATACTCTCCGGCGCTCGGGCTGACTGAGTACCTCATAAGCGGCGTTCAAAGAAATCATGCGTTGGTGCCCCGCATCGGCACCCGTATCGGGATGGTGCAGTTTGGCGAGGCGGCGATACGCTGAGCGAATCTGCTCAGCGGTCGCCCGTGGGTCCAACTCAAGCGTCTGGTAGTGCGTCAGCCCTTGCATGTTTTCCAGTTTACGAGTTACCTGACGTGCTTGGCATAGTCCTGTGCTCTGTTCTTGGGAGGTATAACTTCTGCCTGATAATAAACTTTGCGTAAAAAAATGTGTCCATTTATAACGGAAAACTGGCTTAATAGGGCTCGAATCGGCTCTGATTCCGGCAAACTTTACATAAAGCTGAGTCAAACCGGAGCGATTGTACAAAAACTTTACTTTAGAGGTTTGGCACTTATTATCCCGATACGGAGCGCTTCCGGACTGCGCTTACATTGAGAGTACGGACCCACACCAAAACCATTGAGATTAGGAGTTAGGACCATGGCAGACCAAAAGCGGATCGACGAAATGGCCTCCCTGCTCGCAAATAGCAGTCGCGTGGGTCAGGTCCGAGCTGCCCTTGCCCTGGCGGATATCGGTGGACTCCAGGCCGAACAGGCTTTGATTTCTGCCCTTGGCAACGGGGATGACCACTCCCGGGCTACTGCGACCATGGCTCTGGCAAGGTTGAAGTCTGTGGCGGCAGCGCCCCGCCTCGAACAGATGCTCAAGGGCGATTTCTTGGGCTTCCGCAAGGACCGCTCAGCCCAGGTACGTCAGTCCTGCGCATTCGGACTGGGTGAAATTGGTGAGCGCCGCTCCATCAAAGCCCTTGAGGCCGCGGCTGAGCGTGACGAGGATGCCGAGGTTCGCCAGGAAAGTCAGACAGCACTTGCCCGTTTGGGCGTGGGTGCAGCAGTTAAATAAACGGCCGCAACACTCATAAAGCCACGGGACACTCTGGTCCCGTGGCTTTATGAGTGTTTATGACTGCTGATACTTCAAGGGGCAGACGGTTGCTCGTCGTACGACCAGCGGTAATCGACCTGCCGGCCCTGTCTCTCCCATCGCTCTTCGAGCAGTTTCTGTTGGGCTAGAGCCTTGCGCAGAGTGCGAATGAGTTCTTGTAAGTCTTCTAGACCTGCATAGTCAGCCTGGAGGACTGCCACAACCGTCTGCCGCTCCAATAGACGGAGAGCTATTTCGTAGTGGACGTGGGCAGGGACTGGGATCTGCATCAGTTTCTCCCGAGAAGCGTAGATACTGCCTGCTTGAGATCAGGCTGGCAGATGAGGGCTTCCCCGACGAGGACTGCCCGTACTCCTACACCGGCAAGTTGTTTGAGGTCTTCTGGCTTGTGGATACCGGATTCACTGACGACTGTAATTCCTCGTTCTGCTAGCTGTCTGCCATGCTCGCCCAGCAGAGTCCGGGTTGTCTCGAGGGTTACAGTAAAGTTGCCCAGGTCGCGGTTATTGATACCTACCAGGGTAACTCCCTCCAATGCCAGTACGCGGCCGAGCTCTTCGAGAGTATGGACTTCGACGAGCGCTGTCATTCCCAGTTGTTCAATGACTTTGAGCAAGTAGGTCAGGTCGGTGTCCGTGAGGATGGTGGCTATTAGCAGCACGGCATCCGCACCGCGAGCACGGGCCAGATATACCTGGTAGGGACTGAGAATAAAGTCTTTGCACAAAAGGGGCAGCTCCACTCGGGCACGGATAAGGGACAGGTTCTCAAAACTACCGGCAAAAAAGGGCTCGTCGGTCAGGACCGACAGGGCATCTGCGCCTCCCTGCGCGTATGCCGTGGCAACAACGACCGGATCAAAATCGGCCCGCAGTACTCCCCGGCTGGGTGAGGCTTTCTTGACCTCGGCGATAAGTGCAACCGGGTGAACCGAGCGGCGCAGTGCTCCCAGGAAATCGCGCACCTCGGGTGCCTCTGCGACTTGTAGGCGCAAGCGGGCCAGAGGCAGTTGCTCGCGCCAACGCGCAAGCTGCTGTTCCTTGGACCAGACGATTTCCTCAAGGATATTTTGGGGAGCCGTATCAGCCCCCTGAATCTGAAATCGCAACGGCCCGACGGCAACGTGAGGATGGTCTGGACGACGGCGGATTTTCACGGATAGACATTAGTGAGTGTTTGCCATTTTAGGAGACTTAGCGGCGACGCCTCCTGAAAATAATCATTATTCCGTTTCGCCGAGTCGGGGACGAAGTTTGCGCACAATGTACATGGCTGCCTCACCCAGCGGCAACTTCTCCTGTTTGCGCGTGGTCATGTCCCGTAGCGCCACGACCTGCTGGGCCAGTTCATCAGGACCGAGAATGACTGTATAGGGCACGGCTTTTTCATTGGCATATCCCAACTGCTGACGCATCCCGTCCGGTGTGAAAGGTGCATCGTAGTAGCCAAGCTCGGTACGAATGCCCGCGGCGCGCAACTGCCGTACGAGTGTCTGGGTGAATGTGTCCACACCGGGGTCAGTGAAACGCAGGACCATAACTTCCGTCGGGCGCGGGACCTGGGCCAGTAAACCCAGGTGCTCCATCGCTGCGAGTAACCTGTCCAGTCCGAATGAGGTTCCGCAAGCGGGTTGGTCCGTCTTACCACCCGATAAGTCGTAGATGAGTTTGTCGTAGCGCCCACCGCCCCCGACACTGCCAACCGGAGCACTGGTTACCGTTTCGAAAATGAGGCCCGTGTAGTAGTCGAGTCCCCGCGCCAGAGCGAGATCCACTTTGTAGTGGTCAGCTGGGACTTGATAGGCCTCAAGGTAGCCAAGCAGGCTTTCTAGTTCATCGATGGCTACCAGGGCAGCCGGGGAATCGGCAAGTATGGAGCGGGCCTGGATGAGCAGGTGAGTACTCTCGCCAGTTAGCTCGATTACTTGAAAGAGCCGGTCGATAGCACTCGCCTCGATCCCCTTACTGTGTAGTTCGGAGCGCACCTCGGCGACTGAGAGCTTGTCGAGCTTGTCAATCGAACTCAGCACGGCAGCTTCTTTCGAGGGCGGCAGCCCGGCCCATTCGATCAGGCCCTGTAGCAGTCGGCGGTGGTTGATCTTGACGGTGAAATCCGCGAAGCCGAGCGCAGCAAACACCTCCGCGACCAGCGCGATGAGTTCCGCCTCGGCAAGCAGGCTCGTTGAACCAATGACATCGGCGTCACACTGGGTAAACTCCCGAAAGCGTCCCGCACCCGGACGGTCTCCCCGCCAGACTGCCTGTACCTGGTAGCGTTTGAAGGGGCGGGGTAGCTTGCGGACTTGCTTTTTGGGATTCTGAGGGTCTACTTGCATCTGGTCGCCGTACATGGCAACCACCCGAGCGAGGGGCACCGTCAGGTCGTAGCGCAAAGCCAGGTCGGTGCGCTCACCGGGCTTGAGACTGTCGAGCGCACCGGAACTCACCACGTGGTAGATAAGCTTCTCACCCTCTTCACCGTACTTGCCGGCCAGGGTCTCCCAGCGCTCGAGGGCCGGAGTCTCCAGGGGCTCGAAGCCATATTTGCGAAAAATACGCTTGAGGGTGTCAATTACATACTCACGGCGGATCATCTCGTCGGGTAGAAAATCCCGCGTACCGCCTACGTTCCCCAGCTCAGCCATGTGACCCCTCTATCGCAGGCAAATCATCATAGCTCAGCCTAGAACGCAGGCGGTACCAACGCGGTCCCCTCCGACGGCTAGTACCCCTTGTACATCTCCGTCGCTATGGTCACATAGTCTACCTGCGTGCAATCATTCGAGGTGATGCCCCCGGCACCGCTGTTGTAGAGGTTAATGCATCCCTGCCACAGGTCGTTGTACAGGTCGCCGTAGCCCGAACCCGAGGTCAAGAGATTGGTCTGTGCCTCGTAGTAGATCTTGGCCACTTTGCTGACGCCCAGACCGTACACGCTGTAGCCGTTGAAGCTGCCGCCATCGGTCAACAAATAGGCCGCCTTGTTGCTGACGCCGCTGTTGATGTGTACCCCGCCGCTGTCACCGCTACCCCGGTAGTAATAGGGGCTGCCGATCCGGTCGGGATCACCGTAAGCTGGCGGATTCGACATGCTGCGGATGGCTCCGATAGGCAGGTCCTCACCCACGAGCCACCGCACGGATGAACTGTCGTTGCCCGAGCCGTTCGTCAGGTCAATCAACTCGCCCCAGACATCGGAGAAAGATTCATTGATGGCCCCGGACTCGTAGGAATACACGAGGTTGGACTCGTACTGGGTTACCCCATGGGTCAACTCGTGGCCTACCACGTCATCGACTGGAAAGTTATCGCCATAGACCATCTGAGAGCCGTTCCAGAAGGCATTCTGGTAATTAACACCGTAGTTGGCCGTCGATCTCAAGGTCAGACCGGCATTGTTGAGGCTGTCGCGCCGGTGGTAGTTCCAGTAGAAGTTGTAGGTATCGCCTGCGTACCGGTGGGCGTTGGTTACGTCGGTATCGCTTCCCGTGCAGTTGGTAGTCTCATAACAAACGATGCTGCCGGGCAGGCTTGTGCCGCCGTTGGCCGTATAGGTCTGGCGGTTGCGCGCGTGGGCGATCTGGTTGATGTGCAGGGCGACTTCACCAGTCTGAGCATCGACCAGCACCAGTTCACGGACCGGTTCGAGACCCTGGGCGGTTACTTCCAGCCGCCATACCAGCCTTGCCGGTGCTGTACTGGGCTCAAGCAGTTGCGGGTCGTAAATCCAGAGTTCGGGCTGAGTCGTTTTGGGCGTATCGATCTGGGAATACCACTCTTTTGCCCCTGTGAGTGCCGCCGTGCGCGCCACGTCCGCGGTGACCTCCGGGGTGGTGCTGATAGCCAGGTCCGGGCTCAACTCGCCGCTCAGCGAGAGCAACTTACGTTCGCGGTCGAGGTTGACGACGAGTTCACCGGCAAGGACCGGGATGCGCTGGTAGATTTGCTGGTAGCGCGTCGTAAAACGGCCGTTCTGTTCAGCCGTCCGAGTGACTTTGACTTCCTGAGCAGGTGCATTCAAACCGAAAAAAGGACCATAGACTTTCAGGGCGGTAAGCACACTCTCCTCGGGTCCAGATGCACGCGCCACGCCCGGAATATCGATGGCACCAGACAACCCGCTGCCGATGAAATTTACTTTGCCGGTCTGCTTGTGTAGAGCAACCCGCGCTCCTGTATTTCTGAGCGTATCGAGCGGGTCGGCCCCGGCAGCTTGCCCGGTTGCCAGAAGCGGCAAAGCACTGGCTAGGACAAGTGCCCCGAGCAGGCGGCTCAGCGAGATCTTTTGAGAATTTGACATGGCAAAAAGGCCCCTCCTTGAGAATAGAAGTTCGTCGGACAAGCTGCACTAGTTTGTTCAGCCGACCCCCGTGCTGGTGGTGCGCAGTACTGGACCGATATCGAGCCCTGCTCAGTACAAAGGGCGAGGCAGGACTTTTAAAGACTATTTGCAGGACCGTCCGCTAAGACGACTGGATAGTTATCTCATCTGTCGGAAGATGCCACATCGAACCTGGGACATACGGGAAAACACGCAGCTTCTATATCTTGAGGAATACGAATGGTATATCAAGCTACTTTTCAATTTCGCTACTGCAAGCCTGACTGCATCAAGAAGCGAGATTTTGTCCACTGTGAACAATGTGTTACAAAAATTATCAGAATGTCTGCTCGGCTCCGAGCGAGACACTGACGCCTGCTCCATCGAGACTGGAGCCATGTTCGCGGTAAGAAGCGTTCAGAAGATTGTCCAGGTTCAGGCGCAGCGTCGTGGTGGGGTTCACTATCAAACCTGCCCGGACGTTGAAGAGGACAAAGCCGGGTGTCCCCAGGGGATTGAGGCGACGGTCGGTGCGGTTGTTTTCGCTCAGACGGTCCTGCAATCCGGCATAGCGGATGTACGGCTCGACA
>JACMIX010000223.1 GCA_014380935.1 Gloeobacterales cyanobacterium ES-bin-141
AGACCGAGGCGGCCATCCAGCGCTCCCTCGACCACATCACCCAGGGACGAACAACCATTGCCATTGCGCACCGCCTCTCGACAGTGCGCAACGCTGATTGCATCTACGTGATGGACAGGGGACAACTCGTCGAACGCGGTCAACACGCTGAATTAGTTGAAAAGGGTGGTATGTACGCGAGTCTATGGCAGGTGCAGACGGGTGTTCGCGCGTAACAACTGCTAGTATTAAATTTAGAATATGTTCTTGACTGCATATGTTTTAGGCGTCATAATTTGAGTGTAATCTGGGAAGTTAAGTTCCACGATGACTTCGAGCCAGAGTTCGATGCGCTTCTTCAGGAGGTTCAGGATGAACTCTTGGCCTGCGCTAAGGTGCTTGAGGAGAAGGGTCCTACCCTGGGCCGACCAACCGTAGACACTCTAAACAACTCCAAGTACGCCAACATGAAAGAGATACGCTTCGATGCAGCCGACGGCGTCTGGCGTGTTGCTTTTGCCTTTGATCCAGAAAGATGTGCAGTCCTGCTGGTAGCAGGTGACAAATCGGGAGTAAGCGAAAGATTTTTCTACAACAAGTTGATCAGGAAGGCGGATAAGCGCTTCAGCGCTTACCTGGAGAGTTTGAAACAGAGCAAGGAGATAGTAGATGATGGGCAGCACTCTAAAGGAAAAAATGGCGGCTCTGCCAAAGGAACGGCAGGAAAAGATCGAAGCAAGGGCCGTAGAGCTGATCGCTGAAGAGATGACGCTGCAGGAGTTGCGCAACAAGCTGAACCTGACTCAGGCTCACATGGCTGAATTGCTTGGCATCAGGCAGGAGGGGATCTCCCGCCTGGAGAAGCGGACAGACATGCTGTTGTCAACTCTTCGCACCTACGTTGAATCGATGGGTGGCGACCTGGAACTTGTTGTGAAGTTCCCAGAGTTGCCGCCGGTTCGTTTGCGTGAGGTTTCGGAGATGACCATTGAAAGCGGTGAAACCGCCAGAAATCGTCGCAGCAAGTCTCGGCGTTCGCTGGCTCACGCATAGCCCTGGGGCTTTCTCCACAAAACATATCAAACTAGCCAAAATCGATAGCAGCGGTTCCAGCCCTGTGTGAGACTGGACCAAAATTCCCGGCTCTCAATGCCCCTCGTCAAGCTGTCCCTTTGCCTCGCCTGTCTGCTGCTGTTCGGCTGCAAGAGTATCCAGCTCGAGCCGGTCAAAATTGACGTAAGCGGCCTCTCGATCCGGCCGTGCGACCCTAAAGCCGTCACCAGACTCCCGCCCGAGCAACGCAGCCTGGTGTGCTATCAGGTAGCCGGTCAGGCCCGCAACGGCAGCACCCGCTCGCTTCGCAACATCAACCTTTACGGCATCATCCGGGATGTCGAGGGCACCACGCTTAAAGAAGGTCGGGTCGGCGGTCTACCGGATCTCGATAACGGTAAGCGTGTGCCCTTCAATTTGCGCGTCTTCTTCACCCGCGTGCCACGTGAACCGCTCAAACTCGAAGCCTTCCGGGCCAAGGGCATGACTTAGAGGCTCGGCAGGGCTTCAGCGATTACACTGGTGGGCTGCAGTGACCACGGTGGAGGTAGCCAGTGCTGCTTGGTGAAGCTCTCGAAGCCTACACGCGCAAGCGCCCAAACGAGGTGCTCCTGCTGCGCGTCTGCGCCAACGGTTCAGAAGAAGAAGTGCTCGTCTTTCGCGGGGCCTCAAGCTACCTGACGCGGGCGACTCCCAGCGATCCAGGCGAACCGATTCCACCGGTGGAATCTGAACTACTGAGCCTCGACCGCCAGCGTGCCCCTTATTCACCGATTAATCCGAACATAATCGCCGCCAACCTCGATCTGGACGCGGTGAGAGAACTGCTCCTTGAGGTGGGACTGGCCCTGTGAGCGAGCGCATTGTCACATACAGCCCGTCTTTTACAGTGGTGCCTACCCACGAGTGCTTCAACCGTTGCGGCTACTGCAACTTTCGCGCCGACCGGGGAGCACCCTGGCTCAGTTCTACTGAGGCGGGCCGGATACTCGCACCGCTCCAGGAGCATGGGGTAATCGAAGTCCTTATTCTTTCAGGCGAAGTGCACCCGCAGGACCGCCGCCGTACCGACTGGTTTGCCATGATCGAAGGCATCTGCCGAACGGCGCTCGACCTCGGTTTTCTGCCACATACCAACTGCGGTATTCTGCACTTCGAGGAGATGCGGGCGCTCCAGCAGGTGAATTGCTCCCTC
>JACMIX010000224.1 GCA_014380935.1 Gloeobacterales cyanobacterium ES-bin-141
GAAAATTGCCTGGGCCGACTCGATTGTAAAGGACATGGAACCTCCAAGGATATTGGGTAAACCACCTGTCCAGCGGCAGGAACGACACAGAACAGCCGGACCTCAGCATGTGCTCGTGTAGGAGGCGGCAGTTCAGATCTTTACTTAAGTGCTGGAGCTACATCTGGTTTGTTGACGCCTTCAAACGCCTGGCAGGAAGCAGGAAGAATCCTGCCCCTACTGTATTACTGGTTCCGGCGGGCAGTGCTTCGCCATATCAAGGAACATAGCGAGAGACACGAGACAGACAGGCCGGTAATTTTGTAAAGCAATGTAAATTCGACCATAAAAAACTTAACAATACTTGGGCTTGCCTGTCAACTAGCCAGGCAAAATGCGATAGGTATTTACAGAAGCGGATTAGGTTGGACTTGGCGACGACTGATTTAGGGTTTTCCTGTGGTGGAGTATGCTCAGGAGGAGCGAAGCCTAAAAAATCAGTGTCAGCCCGAGTAACCATACATAGCCACAGCACAAGAAGGTAGCTCCAGGATCGGGACTTCACCCGCCTCAAGCATCAGTTCGCCTTCTTTCCAGAGGTTTTGTAACCGCAGCTTGGTAGGCAGACCTGTTTGCTCGAGCAACTCTTTCCAGCCGATGCACCGTTCTGAGTGCAGCGACGGCCAGAGTTCCTTCAGCCACAGCATCCGCGTCTCACCCCGGATGTTGTAGTTAAGCGCAACCAGCACCAGTTCGCCCGGCAACCAGCGCACGAAGGCCACCACATCTACGTCTGAGAACCCGCCATCGCCCCGGACATTGATCTGATAAAATTCGCCACACCGTAAACAGTCAAAGCGCTGCCGCAGTTCGAGCAAGCGCCGATACCAGCGGTAGGATGTCTGGCGCTCCTGTTTGCCCGGAAACAGCTGCACCTGCAATGCCTGGACGATGAGCCGTCCCGGGTGCTCTTTGGTAACCGCGTAGTCTACCGCCTCGGTGATCGTGGGTCGCACCAAGGCTCCATACTCCTGCCCGTACAGCAGCATTGGTACACAGGCGGTTGTAAAGGCTGCTGCCGTTGCAACCCGTGATTGGGCAAGTCCGCCGCAACGGTGTGCCGCGCGGGCATAATCGTGGTTCTCAGCAAAGCGCAGGGTCAAAGGCCGCGAACGGGCGGCCTGCTCACCCGTGCCATCGTGCCAGATACGGGCGAGATCAGTCAGTTCCTGGCGTATCTGCTCCTGAATATCGATCGTAATCAGGGCAAGCGAAAACTTATCCGTCTGGCGATCAAGAAAATACTGGTGATAAACCGCATCGAACCCGTCGCGCAGGAGTTTGACCGCTTCGTCGTAGTAGTAGACTTCCGCCAGGAAAAAAAGCTCCCTTGGCCGGTCTTGCGACTCCCGATGCCAGGTCCGGGCCTGAGCACGGAGATGCGGAATCGCCTCCTGCCAGAAGGTTGTCCACCCCCCTTGATCTGCGTGCGGATCTAGTCGAGCGCTCAGGGGTGTAGCCGTCGGCATGAAAGCCACATCACAGCGGAAGCCGTCCACTTTGAAGCGATACACCAGGTCCAGCAACCGCTCGGTGATGTGTGTACGAACCCTGGGATTGCGGTAGTTAAGCTTGCAGGTATCCCACCAATCCAGGTCGTAGTACAACTCGCCATCTATGCTCTGGTAAAACCAACGGTCGTCGTCTCGGTGCTGCTCAAGCAGTTCATTGTCCGGGGCCATGTGATTGGGTACAAAACCAACAATCACCTTGAGGTAGCGCCGGTGCGCCTCCTCGACCAGGTGGGCGAAATCCTCCTCGGGACCAAACTCCGGGTTAAGAGTCCTGAAGGAGCGTACGGCATAGGGCGATCCGGGACCCTTGGCCCGCTCTACACCCCGCGCGAAGGGCGGCATAATCCAGACTGTATTGATCCCAAGCTCGACCAGGTAATCGAGCTGCTCTGTGACCTGAGTGAAGTGACCACTGCGTCCCACTGCGAGAAGTCCGTCCGCGGGCTCGCCACGCTCGGCAATCACAGCCGGTAGATCGGTGTGGTAATCTCCTCCGAATAGCCGCACGTCTATCTGGTAGAGAACTGCCTCCGATGCCCAGTCCTCGCGTGCAAACCAACTTTGTCGGTCAAATGGCATACTGTCCTCCAATTCCCGCTGCAAGTCAATCTATTCTTTTGCCAGCAGGGGTCTGCATAGCCATAAGATCTTCACGCTAAGCGTACGGAGCCGTACCGTCAGATGCGCTACGACCGTCCGGGATCCCGTAGCATCCCGTCTATCACCGGTAGCACGTCCTCAGATGAGGATACCTGACGGCGGAAATACTCGAGCGGCAGGCACACTGTAAATGCTGCTCCCCGCCCTAAACCGGGACTGGTTGCCTCAACAGTACCTCCGTGTAGCTCGACCAGGTGCTGAACAATAGATAGCCCCAACCCCAACCCACCGTGGCGGCGAGTGGTAGTACTGTCGGCCTGGCGAAAACGCTCAAAGATGTGGGGCAAAAAGGCGAGGTCGATGCCCTGACCGCTGTCGCGTACGGTGACGACTATATGCCTTGCGGTCCGCTCAAGCCGTAGTTCGACCCAGCCGCCCTCTGGGGTAAATTTGATCGCGTTGCTGAGCAGATTCCACACCACCTGCTGCAGGCGCGTCACATCTCCAAGCACAGGGCCGGTCGCGGCATCCAGGACAGATTTGAGGGCGATCCCTTTCGCCTCAGCCGCGAGGCGAACAGCGTCGAGCGCCTCGACGAGCATGGGTACCGGCTCGACCGGCTGCATGTCAAGGTTCAGTTTGCCCGTGATGATGCGCGAGACGTCGAGGATATCGTTAATCAACTGATTTTGCGAGCGGGCATTGCGCTCAATAGTCAAAAGCGCATTGAGCGCGGCATCAGGGGCCAGGCTGCCGCGCTGGAGCATCGTCGTCCAGCCAAGAATGGCATTGAGCGGTGTACGCAACTCGTGGCTGACAGTTGCCAGAAACTCATCTTTGAGGCGATTGGCTTGTTCTGCCTCCCGGCGGGCCGACTGCTCCCGCTCAAAGCTGACTGCCAACTGCTCCTGGGCACATTTGTAGTCTTCGATATCAGTGCAGGTCCCAAACCACTTGATGATCCGTCCGGAGCCATCTTTGAGCGTCAAACCCCGGGTCCTGAACCAGCGATAATTGCCATCCGCGCCCCGAATGCGGTACTCCAGGTCATAAATTCCACGCCACTCGAAAGCGGCTGTCCAGCACTCGGCAGTACGTTCACGGTCATCAGGATGAATGACATCCAGCCAGGCAAGACCCAATTGCTCCTGCTCGGAAATACCTGTGTACTCCACCCACTGCTGGCTGAGGTAGTCGCACTGCCCGTCCCCGCTGCAACTCCACACCAGTTGTGGGATCGCCTCGGTGAGGAGACGGTAACCCTGCTCGCTCGCCTCTGCTCGCTCCCGCATCGCCTGTTCGCGTTCAAGCAGTTGCTGGCGCTCCTGGTCGAGGCGCTTGCGTCCGGTGATGTCGTGGGCGACGACCTGGGCTGCGAGCTTGCCTTGATATGTAAAAGGAGACGCGGTCACTTCGACATCTACCACGGTCCCATCAGGGTGGATAAACTGCTCCTCCTGTAGAGGGGCTACTTCACCCATTGACAGCCGCTGCATACGTTGAGTGACTGTCGGGCGGTCAAGTGGATGAATAAAATCGAGCACTTCCCTGCCCACCAGGTCCTCAGGGCAACTTGCTCCCAGCAACTTTGCCCCGGCACTGTTGATGAAGACAAGCTTGCCTTCGCACTGCACAAAAATAGCATCGGGTGAGAGTTCAACCAGGTGCCGGTAGCGCAATTCGTTTTCTTGCAGGGCCTGCTGAACCCGTTCACGCTCGGCGCGGTTAGCCTGTTCGCCCTGGGCAAGACGGGCTCGTTCTGTTTCAACGCGTTGCCATTCGCGAAAGTGAGTCTGGGCCTGCCGGTACTGAAGATCCAGTTGAGTTCCATGACTGCTGACCTGTCTTTCAAGCTCGATGTTACGCTCTTCGAGCAGTGCTAGTTTTTCAAACTCGAGTCTGTGAATCGTACGTTGCAGAACCTCAACGACGGTGTACATCTCGACTGGGTCGAGTACTTTAAGCAGACTCGTGTGGGTAACGATTCCCAATAGACCACTACTACCCGTCACGACAAGCTGCCGCACACGATGCCGCTGCATTTGCCTGTGCACTGCAAGCAATGAGTCGGAGGGACTCAAACAAAACAAGGAGTCGCTCAGAACTGTCCGGGCTTGCAGGCAACACAAGTCCAGTTCCAGGTAGCGGAACAGGACGATGTCGCGCTCGGTGATGATTCCAAGGGGTCGAACGGTCCCTGCCTCGTCTACCTGGGTGATTACTACACAACCAACTTGTCGCTGGACCATGAGGCAGGCCAGACTCGCCATAGTTGAGTCCGGTGGGGCCTGAACAACCTCAGTGTTCATAACCTCGAACACGGAGCGCATGGAGAGCAGGTGAGCTGGCTCGAGCACCTGACGAATTGTCTCGGTGGTGACGATGCCAATCACCTGGCCAGTCTGGTTCAAGATGGGCAACTGGTGCAGACCGTGCTTGCGAATGAGCGAAAGCGCGGCGAAAATATCCTGGTCTCCACTGTGTGTGAGCGTCACCCTGGGTGGTGTCATGACCTCTGCGACTTTGAGTGTTGCAAGGTCTGCCTTTGTTGCCGTGAGGCGGACGAGATCACGCTCAGTAAACACTCCCAATAGCTGAGCGCCCTCCACCACGAGGACACAGCCAGCAACGTATTCGCCGGGCTTTGCTTGCAAAACTGAGCGCAAATCAGGCAATTCACAGCTGAACACATCGCAACTGAGGGCACAGCCGGCCCGAGTATGGTTCAACCGGGCAATAACTTCAAGCACAGACATCTCAGGCACAACGGTCAGTACATGAGTGTCGATGGCACTTTCGAGGGAAGGGGCGTGTAAATGCTGCTCGCTGAGGATCATGATCAGGCAATAAAAGAATTGCTGCTTCAGGCATTTAAGACAAGGCCAGAAGCGATGATGCCTTTAGCCTACCAGAAGGTATCAAATATCCCTTCGAGGAAGAGGAACCCGTTGGTAGGATAGCCATAGATCGTTTTTCGCATAACGGCCCTATAGCCCCCGGAGCCAAGCATGTCCCTACGTTCCCTGGTATTACTCGCGCTAATTCTGGCTCTCACCCCGCCTGTTCTCGCCCAGCCCACACCCGTCTTCAGTGTGGGTGCCGAGAGCGACGCTCGGCTGAGCAACCGGCTCTCCGAGCGTGCCCTGCTCAAGAACTTCATCTTGTCCTTTCAGCAAAAGCCCGAGCGCAAAGAGCGTCTGGTCGGGGCAGTCACGCTCGCCATTACCCAGCAGCAGCGCCTGGGGTTGATTAGCCAGTTCGTACGCCAGGGTTTTCTACGTATGGCCGGACTCGAACCGGATGTAGATCGATATCTGAGCTTTTTGCAAAAGAATAATCCCGATGTGGATTTCAAGGACCCCCAGGTTCTACAGATGGTCCGTACTAGCTCAGAATCCCTCGGGCGCACCATGGGCGGCTTACTGCTTGAGCCCAGCTCAATCGCTCTCTTTGCCCTGATCGAACCGGAACTGGCCGCCCGTGGGCGGCTTATCGCCCTGCAAATGCAACTTGAGCGGCGGGGAAGCTGGGATCCCGCCGGAAACCTGCGGCTTGAGGAGCAAATTGCAGCACTCAAACAAGTACTTGCCGATGAGACCACTCTCAACACACCCGGATCTGCTACTCCTACCCCTCCCGAAGCGAATGGCCTCGCGCCCACTCAGTCCAAAGAGCGTCTTCTCGCCATGCAGCAGTTGCTCAAGGACCAGGGTGTCCCTGTTCCAACCAGTGCGGAGGGAGGCCGGATCCTGGTAGATCAGCTCTTCCAGAGAGTCGGAGACATCTCTGAGGGGAAAAATCTGCCGGTGCCCATTGACCTCGTTCGCGTAGACCCCTCCGGTCTATTGGGACGAGCCTTCAGCAGTCTCGATGCCCGTATCGCTCAACTTGAGGACGCTCAGACCTCCGGGAAATAGCCGTCGCGATTGGTGTCGTAAGCATCTCTCCGTCGGGGCACCCTCTACAGAAAAGGAGGCTAATTTGCCCATGCTTGTGCAACCTCTCAGCGCCAGCCTTGTCTACTTACTGGTGTTTCTGGCCGGGGTTGCCCTGTTGGGCACTGTAATCCTGACGGGATTGCCCTTGCCCGGACATCGAGGTGCTGTTCTATCGACTCCGCCGGTTGGTCTGCAACTGGGGACCTACCTGAGCTTGTGGGGTTTGTCGACGCTCTGTCTATATCAAGCCTGCAGTCACTGGCTGGGGTATACACCCCTACCCCTGCCCATACACCTGGGGATCACCACCGGTGGTCTGGGAATGAGTGTGGGTGTCGGGAACCTGCTCCTCACCTCACTCGGACCAAGCCCTGCACTGGCACAGGTTGGCACGGTGACCTCCGCTTTCATCCCGGTACAAGGCTCGGGCCTGAGAGGCCGGGTTCGCTTCAGGCAAACCCACCGGGAAGCTGTTTGCCCGAGTTGGGCACAACAGCGGCCCGCGCGCGGCAACAAGGTCCGTTGCATCGGATGTACCCCTCAAGGTGAAAATCTCGTTCTCTTAAAAGATTCTACCGACGAGGTGTATTGGTACAAAAGTCACAAAGCCGGAAGGTGACTTCCGGCTTTGACAACACCACGGCACGCGCGGTTTATTTGAAGCCCACGGCTGCCTGCCAGACAAAAGCTAGCAAGAAAAATAGGAGCGGGATAATCGGGAGGAGGTCTACCAAGGGACCAGCCCATTCCCAACCGGCGGGAAGTGCAGCAATAAGAGTCAGTGCCGTCATCGAACCTAGCCTCGTTGCATGAATACGCTCAAGTTCGGCAATTTTAACACGAATTTGAAAAGAGGCTCATTGGCAGCTTATTCGATTAGGATGGCTACTCTGTCTCTTCAGCACCGGCCTGCACAAGTTTGATGTGCTTGCGACCTATCTGGATGTCAAACTCGGTTCCGGGTTGCAATCCCATCTGGCGAGTGTAAGCCGCTCCGATGAGCAGGTTGCCGTTTTGCTGAACCTGAATGCGGAAGCCTGCTTTACGTCCCCCGCGAACATCGTCGGCCTGTTCAGTTGGTGGACCCAGGGAAATGTTGTTAGCTTCGAGCAAAGCATTTTGAAAAGCCAGCATTTTAACCCGTTGCTGACCTGTTTTAGTTTGAGTCGTGTAGCCAGCAATTTCAGCAAGTTGCTTGGCACTTTTGCCTGGATTTTGCTTAATTGCTTGGAGAAGTTTTTTGCCTGTGAGTGATGCCATATTGCTTTAAGCATGTAAATAAACTGGTTAAACAGTTTAGCAGTCATTGTGCACTCTTTGTACTGCAATAGCCGCCCAGTGCAACCAAGCGCCGGACGGCCTGCGATCATAGCCACCACTTGTTCAGGTTAAACAGGTCTGCTGAAACCCTTGCCGGAGCTGAGCAGGTCCGCAGTCTTCACCTGCGTCTTCTGGCCGCCCCGATTGCGGTCGGTGTCGCTGCCCGCCTCGCCGTTGTAGAGTTTGAGCATACGCGGGAAAGCGGCAGCGGCCTGATCGGCCTGATACTTGAAGCCCCGGAAGTAAGGAACGATGTACTCACCGAAGTTCGATCGATATTCATCACTGTCGATGTAGGAGTCGATTTCTACATCAAAGCCCGCCTTGTGGTAAAGGCCGAAGTGTTCTTGAATCTCACCTTGATCGTAGGGCGCACGTCCAAGCAGGTGCTTGAAGTTCAGCTCGATGAAGCGGTTGTTGGAGGTGGATTGAAAGAACCGGGATTTATACAAATCACTCTTGGCAAGTCGGCGCACGAATTCGCGCACGCTGAGTGAACCGTTGTGCAATAGCGACTCGGCCTCGGTAGGCCGTTCACTTTCCATCACGTAGGTATTGCCGAGTACCTGTTTGTAGATGGCGTGCACGGTCGTCTGGATCTCGTCTCTACTGGCGTGGGGGCGCAACTCAACTACGGCGGCCGGGGCTACCGAGGTGATGCCGAGCTTGATCTGGGCAAAGTTGTCGGCTGTCCCGCCGAGGGCTGAGCGGCTCATCATACCCTCGCCGGAGGGTCTACCGAGGGAGCTGAGTTTGTCGTAAGGAATACTCCAGACCGATGTCCGGGCTGTGACGCCGCGGGCCATCTCCATGAAGTTCTCAGAATCACCGGGCTTTGGTGCACCATCGACTTGATAATCTTTGAGCACTTTGCGCCAATCGTAGGTGGTCGTGACCATCGGGGCTCTCCTAGTTCTTGAGTAGCATTATCGTCTTGTTTCAATTTTGCGCAAACCCGGTCGATGTCAGCGCTGCGCCGTTTTGGTGCGGTAGGAGATGCGGTAGATCGTACCGGAGGCATCGTCGCTGACATAAAGACTGCCATCGGGACCAGTCACTACATCGACAGGTCGGCCAATGACGTCCCCATCCGGCCTGAGCCATCCGGTTGCGAAGTCCGTCAACTTAGCCGGTCTTGCCCCGTCGAGGTGAACGCGCACAAGTTTGTAGCCAGTTGGTGCAGTGCGATTCCAGCTACCGTGAAAAGCCACGAACAAGTCTCCTCGGTATTCGGACGGGAACTGCTCAGCCGTGTACTGGGCGAGTCCCAGAGCAGCAGAGTGGGCTTGAAATCCCCATTCGGGCGGATCGACTTTACTGCAAGAGCCTAACTGGCCGTAACGGTCATCCTTAAACTTGCCCGCGTGGCAAAAGGGCCAGCCCGCATTCATGTTTTCCTTCACCAGGTGCAACTCATCGGGTGGAATATCATCGCCCAGCCGGTCACGGCCATTGCTAGTTGCCCACAGCCGTCCTTGCTGGTCAAAGCGCAACCCAACCGCATTGCGCAGGCCCGCAGCATAGATTTTGCCGGCTGAACCATCCGGGTTGTACTGCATGACCGTGGCTCGCCTGGAGTCTGCTTCTTTGCAAACATTGCAGGTCGAGCCGATGGAGACATACATCTTGTTGTCCGGGCCGAAAGCAACGGTGCGGGTGTAATGTCCCCCCCCTGAAGGCAGGTTGACAATGCGCTGAGCTTTAGCCCTGGCTGGTTTGCCGGATTGATAGTCATAGCGCACTACTTTGTCTGTCTCACCGACGTAAAGCCAGTTTTTGTAGAACGCGAGACCATGAGGCTGATTGAGGTCTTTTGCGAAAGTAGTTTTGCCGTCTGCTTTGCCATCGCGGTCGCGGTCGCTCAGCACAGTAACCTGCCCCGCCTGTATTTCGGTAACTAGCAGATCACCGTTCGGGGAAAAGGCAAGCGCCCGTGGTCCACTCAATCCCTCGGCAAAAACCTCAATCGTAAAACCCTGCGGCAACTGAATCTGTTTGGTGTCCGGGGCTGCTGCTGCGCCAGATGCACAGAAGAGCAACGCTCCCAAGATCCAACCTGCCAATCGTTCTGACTTCACAGCCCGTCTCCCTTTTGTGAATCCACGTTCCTATGCTAACCAGGGGCTAGACGGTGATAGCCCTACGTGTTTGCATCAGAAGTTGACAAATAGGTAACTAGAGCACGTAGTCCCAACCGGTAGCTCTGGGCACCGAAGCCACTGATCTGCCCAATGGCAACCGGGGCAATGTATGAGAAATGACGAAAGCTTTCGCGGCGGTAAATATTACTGAGATGCACCTCAACCGTTGGTAGACCTGCAGCAGCGATTGCATCTCTGAGGGCGACACTGGTGTGCGTGTAGGCAGCCGGGTTGATGAGCAGGCCGCGACACGTCATGGCAGCTGTGTGGACCGCATCCACGAGGATTCCCTCATGGTTGGATTGCAAAAACCGAAGCTCAACGCCAAGTTGCACCGCGTCGAGCTTCAGGTCGTCTTCGATGTCTTGTAGTGTAGTTTTGCCGTAAATCTCCGGCTCACGTCCACCTAGGAGGTTGAGGTTCGGACCGTGCAGTACCAGAATGGCCAGGGCGGTCAAACCAGCGTCTTAACGAGGGTAACGGCTTACTGGTACACGGATGGGAATGCGCTGCAGCTGAGGTTCACGCCGGGGAGGGCTGAGTAGTTCGCCCAATCTCTCGAGTGCGCGCTGAATCTTGTCTGCAACTTTAGCCATCAGTGATTCCTCTATCGTTGCCACTATTATTTCTTCATAATACCAGAGCCTTGGAGAGTGGCGATCTGTCTTCGGAGATGGTCCAGGGCGCTCAAACTGCTAACCCGACGGATCCACTCGCGTCCGCGCTGTCCGTCAAAGCGATATTCCTGGACTTCCTCTCCTGCGGGACCGCACAGCCCAATGTAGACTAGGCCGACGGGTTTGGTTTCTGTCCCCCCACCGGGTCCTGCAACACCGGTGATACCAACTCCCCAATCACTGGCGAACCGCTCTCGCACACCTAGGGCCATCTGCCGAGCAACGCCTGCACTGACTGCTCCTTGCGAAACTATCTCTTCTGACTTGACGCCCAAGAGAGCTGTTTTAATCTCATCCGCGTAGGCAATTACACCACCCAGGAAGTAGCGGGAACTGCCCTTGCTGGCGGTAATGAGTTCACCCAGCATGCCCCCCGTACAGGACTCCGCAACGACAAGGGTCTCACCCCGATTTGCAAGCATGTGACCAACAACCGAGGAGAGAGTGTCTTCATCCGCACCATAGCAATCAAGACCGGCAAGAGCAGACAACTCCCGCTCTACGGGAGCAATGAGAGTTAGGGCCGCATTCCGGTCAGCGGCACGAGCGGTGATGCGCAGTTTGACCTGTCCATTGCTCGCGTAGGGTGCAACCGTCGGGTTGATGAGGTTAAAGTAAGGCTCAACCTTCTCAGCCAGGGCAGACTCGGAGATACCCCAGTGATGAAGGGTGCGACTGTAGAAAATCTCACGACCCCAACCCTGGGCGTGTAGAAAGGGCACGGCTGTATCAGCCCACATAGCTTTGAGTTCAGCCGGTACGCCCGGAAACGTCAAAATGGTGACACCGGGGCGAGGGTGCCAGAGAATACCCGGAGCAGTTCCGACTGGATTTGGCAATATCTCTGCACCGACCGGTAATTGTGCTTGCTTGGCATTCATAGCCGGCATCACGCGGTTGCGCACCCGGTAGCGCTCCTCAATACAAGCAAGGATCTCAGGATGGTCCTGGAGGGGCACTTCAAAAAAGCTGGCGAGTGTCTCGTGGGTCAGGTCATCAGCTGTTGGTCCCAGTCCACCGGTAGTGATAACAAGTCCGGCTCGCTCCACAGCAATGGCCAGGGCCGTCCGGATACGTTCCGGATTGTCACCCACGACAGTCTGGAAGTGATGAGGAACACCCAGGCGAGCAAGTTCTCCCGCTAGATACGCGGCGTTGGTGTTGGTAATCTGACCCAGGAGCAGCTCGCTACCGATACAAAGAATTTCTGCACTGATGACCATGGTTTGCACTTTACATACAATCAGGCTGGCCCGGTGGAGACTTTTTGGTCTTTCGAGCGTCCTGGTTAAAGGTTACAAGGATTTTGGCACTCAGCCCATGCACGTCTACCCTTTACTTCTTGCGCTGACTTTTTTGCTTGACTCACTCGGCTCGCTCCAGGCCCAGACATTGGTGACGGACCCTCCTCCCGGGCGTGCATTACGCAACCCAATCGATTTGAGGGTCATTCTTTCACTTGAGGACAAGGCAGACTTTGACTGGCGACGCTCCAGAATCACCCTCAACGGCGCGGACATCTCCAACACGGTTCGCCCCCTTTTAGAGGGGGCGGTGGCCGTGCCGGTCGCAACCGAGCAGACCGTATTCATGGAGCAGAAAATTGACCAGGACCGAATTGAGTTACACATCTACGGGTTCCTCGCTCCAACCGGTCCCCACCAGGTTCTGGTGGAGGTGCCGCGTAAGGGCGGTGCACCGCCCTTACGCTACCAGGCCCAGTATCTGGTGCTGCCCTAGCGCAGTTGCGCGTCCGAGGTGAGGGTCAGTTCAATGGCCTGCTCCGGCTGCACGACGATTACCCGCGGGGCAATCACGTTACCGATCACAGCACCCGCTGCCGCGCCACCCAGGACCTCCTCGGTTGCAATGGCCCGGTCACCGGTTACCCCACCGAAGAGCGCGCCAGCAGCAGCACCGATGGCTGCATCGCGGATCAGCGAGCCCGTGGAGGTTTGGCGGGGATCCTTGACGTCCCTGAGGACTTGCGAGCGTGCCTGCAACGGATAAATTCGGCCATTGACGCTGATGTTGCGCGCTACAAAGCGTGTTCCGCCCTGGGCCGGTTCAAAACGGCCATTCACTACGCTGCCGTAAGGTATTGCACCATCACGCCCTCTTTCACCTGCAAGTCCGCTTACCACCAAGTCGAGTTGCTTAGTCTCGTTGGGGGAAATATACAGGGTGTAATCACTCTCCAGGGTTGCGGCGAGCGCTGTCCCGGCTCGCAAAGAGGAAGTTTGCAAGTCAAGACGGCGGGTTGAGGTGCGGTCAGTACGCTCGCGGTTGTTACCTGTCGGGGCATCCAGGGCAGCGACTTTACCCTGGTTGGCGAGTGCCTGGTAGGTGAATGCTGCGATGTCTGCTCGGGTCGCTGCACGATTGGGAGCAAGTCGGTCCGGGTTGGGATAATTGACAATGAGATCGGCCTGAGCTGCCGATGCAACCGAGTCCTCAGCCCAGCCTGGAACCTGGCTCGCATCCTGGTACTGATTGAGGGCAGCGGGGCCGGCCTGCGGAGCATTGACGGCCTTGGAGAGGACAGTCAGGGCTTGGGCACGGGTGACCGGTTCATCGGGGCGGAAGGACCCGTTGGGATAACCCGAGACCAGCCCACTGGCGTCTGCATCCTGAATGGCAGTAAAGGCCCAGTAGTTACGGGAGACATCTCTGAAGGAGGGTGAGCGGCCACCACCCTGCAAGTTGAAAGCCTCATCGACAATCGCGGCGAATTGAGCTCGGGTAACAGGCTGGTTTGGACGGAAGGTGCCATCGGGAAACCCATTGATGACGCCCTGGTCAGATAGGGCTGAAATATAGTTGGCCGCCCAGCTGCTCTGGGTGTCGCTGAACTCAGCAGCAAGCACACTGGAGCCCATGGTGAGGCTCGATGCCAGACCGAGCGACAGGCTGGTAGCCAGGACTGCGGTAATTTTTTTGATGTTCTGTTTGTTCATGGTAAGTCTCATTTATCGGTAAATCTCGTCTCTCGCTTTACTGTTATAGGGTGCCCACCTAGGGGACCAAACCCAGACAGGGCGCACTTTCGAATGCGCTTCGGCGCAGGTTGGACTACCATCGGTACACAGTGCTGCCGCGGCGGTTATGTTTGAACTGGTCAAGAGCTTTCACTTTGAGGCGGCTCACTGGCTACCCTTTGTACCCGAGGGGCATCGCTGTAAGCGTCTGCACGGCCATAGCTTCCGTCTTGAAATTGCCGTCCGGGGCAACCTCGATGAGTCGGTCGGCTGGGTAATCGACTATGCCGATATTGCCGGGATCGTTGATCCGATTGTCGAAGGCGAGCTAGACCACCAATTGCTCAACGAGATTGCAGGACTTGAGAACCCGACTAGCGAACGGCTCGCGCACTGGTTGTGGCATCGGGTTGTGCCTGAGTTGAAGGGATTGCACCGGGTATCGGTGTCCGAGACGGCCAGTGTCTGGTGTCACTTCTACGGATAGTCGTGCGGGCAGCACACGGTACGCAAGCTTAATCGAGGACTGCGAGCACCGCCCTGGGCAGGAGTTTTTCCTTGAACCAGACGATTCTCGCGGGCAGGCCGTCGAGTTTGACACCGGCTTTTTCGAGGTTGAGACGCTCTGAGACTGCGAGGATGAGGTTTTCGCAGCCACACTTGTGCACCTGGGCAAACTTTTTGCGCAGGTACTCCGGTCGCCAGTAACCCACCAGTTCGAGCACAAACCAGCGCCCGTCAGGATGCACGAGGCGAAAATCCGGGATCATGACACTGCCCGGAATAGGCAGCAGGTTCACCTCGCGCTCGAGAACCCAATCGGTTTTGTGCGTGCGCCACTGTTCGGCGAACGACTGCTCGAGCATGCTGTCGAAGGGCTTTCCGGCCGGGTAATGACTCACAAGGCTACAGGCCGAGTCGAGGTCGAAGGTGCCGGTCCTGGTTTTATGGGTGAGTGGGTCGCGCTGGACGAGGGTTGCGCTTAGACTCCAGCGAGTGACGTGCAACAGAGCAGGCAGGAGCTTTGCAAGCGCGAGTCCGTAATGGGTGTTGGGCCGGAAGAGACTGGTCGGGCCGTCGATAGTCAGGGTAAAGCCGTGATCCGGGTCTCCTTCGATATAGGTCATCAATCCGAATAGCTTGAGATACTTGAACAAGTTCTTGTACTCTCCGGGATCATTACGATGGACCTGGAGCGTGACCTGGGTCGCCCGGTAAAATACCCCCTGCACCTGGGCAAGGTTGTAACGGTGCAGGAGCGCCTCGGGGGCAGGTGGATCAAAGCGTACCAGGATCTGATTTTGGGGTAGGTCCGCGTACAGGGCAGTCTGTAACTCATCTGGAAACACCTCGCGCCCGAGTTCCGCGCTCAGGGCACCAGCTAGCTGCCGCAGGGTCACCTGGGTCTGTCGGGGAAGCGGGACGGATTGGGCTGCCAGGGCAAAGGCACGAGCACGAAGAATTTGCGGTTCAAGGGGACTATGGCGTTCAAAAGTACAGAAGGTATTCTTGAGCAGGTGTACCAGCCCACGCCTGACCCGGTAGTCGGGATGCTCACCCTCCAGTTCAGCCAGCATGCGGTCGAGTTGAGCCTGGGATTTGCCTTGAAGAGCGCGAAACTGCTCGATGACTGTCGAGGCTATGGCGAGATTAGCAGGGCCAATCGTCAGATACCTGGGGACGACCTGCCCATTGTCATAAAAGTGACTCAGCAACTCACCGGGCAGCATAGGGGTCCCTCCCCTCAGCCGCTGTCCGCTGTGCATCTCGTCCGGTAGACGCGTGACGGCGGTAGACAGTCCCCTCCTCGCTCGTATCTTCAGCCAGAACTTCGTACAGCACAGCGACCTTGTCAGGCCCGCTCCCCTTGCGCAGCACACGACCAAGGCGTTGAATGTACTCGCGTTTTGATGCGGTACCCGACAGAATAATGGCAATACTCGCCTCCGGCACATCGACACCCTCATTGAGCACCTGGGACGCGACAAGCGCTCTGTAATTTCCGTCGCGAAAGGCCTTGAGGATAGCGTGGCGCTCCTTGACAGGAGTCTGGTGGGTAATGGCAGGAATCAAGAACATCTCAGAGACACGATAAACGGTCGCGTTGTCGTGGGTAAAGACGAGCGTCTGCTGAGGATAGTGACGAGCAAGCAGGTCGGCGAGCAGACGCAATTTGCTCTCGGTTCCCAGGGCGATGCTCTTGGCCTGAGTGTGAGCGAGCATTGCCCGACGCCCCGCGGCCGAGCGAGCGCTCTGCTGAACAAAATACCGCCATCCCTCGGGACCTGACAGACGAATGCGCGCCCGAGTCAGAAAGTCGTTGCGGACCTGCATCAACTCGTCGTAGCGGCGTCGCTCCTGGATAGACAGTTTCACTTTGATCTGGACAGTTCTATGATTCGCGAGGGCACTACCGGCAAGCTCCTCGGGAGACTTGCGATAGACTTGCGGTCCGATAAGCCGGTCGAGGTCCGTGTGAGCGCCATCGGCTCGCTCGGGTGTAGCCGTCAGCCCCAATCGGTAAGGAGCAACCGCGTACTCGGCGCTGATACGGTTGAAGTTGCCGGGCAGATGGTGGCACTCGTCGAAGATGAGCATTCCGTAACGGTTACCAAGTGTCTCGGCGTGGATGACCGCACTATCGTAGGTCGCCACGAGCACGGGGCTCAAATCGCGTGAACCGCCCCCCAAAAGCCCAATTGGAAGATCAGGAAAGGCTGCTTCCAGGTGCGCGTACCACTGGTGCATCAAATCCAGGGTTGGCACCACGATGAGCGTACTGCGACACGTGGCCTGCATGGCAAGCTGAGCCAGGTAGGTCTTGCCGCTTGCCGTGGGTAACACCACGACACCTGTACTGCCCGCTTGCTGCCAGGCCGTAAGGGCCTCTTGCTGATGGGGATAAGGCGTCATCTCAAAACCGGGTGAGAACGCGATGGCCTCGAATTCTGGCACCTGGTCGATGAAATTGACTCCCTCCGAGCGTAGAGCCTGAATGAGCTTCCGGTAGTCGATGGCTGGGATGCGAAATTTTTCGACCCGGTCATCCCAGGTTGCGTAGTCGATCCAGGCTTTGCTCCTCGGTGGCGGGTGCAAGAGCAGTGTGCCCCGGTCAAAAGACAGGGTTGGAATACGGGCCATCGGACTGTA
>JACMIX010000225.1 GCA_014380935.1 Gloeobacterales cyanobacterium ES-bin-141
ATTCAACCTGAACGGGTTCAACTTCAACAGCAGCATAGTGGATTCGCAGGGTCGTGCGATTTATACCTGGGCTGATGTGGTGAACAGAGCGAACCTGGGGATGGAAGTGATGCACGAGCGGAATGCGCACAACTTCCCGCTTGACCTGGCGAGTGGCGAGGCGGCCCCGGTTGCCGTGGCTACCGCTGACATCAACGGTTAAGCATCAGATTCCACGGATGAACGCAAGGCCCCCAACAGGGGGCCTTTTTGATGGCGTTTAGTCCTATTAGAGGGGCAAGCTGTCACCGGGAGCATTCATCTTCAAGGTCCCACTAGGGCCGTTCCCACTACTGGCAGCGTGTTCAGCTTTACGTAGTGGTAGGCTCCTGCTCTTGATCCCCACACTTGCTCGCCAGTGGTCAGGTCAAAACCCCGGTCTAAGGTTATGAAAGCAGTCGATGTCAGCTCAAAACTAATCTCGACATAACTGCTGCTCTCGGCACTCAACCGGCACCCACTACCCGCTCTCATCTTTGCGGAGAAACCATTCTCTTTGCTCTCCAGGTAGATCGTACAGCCGGGGAGGTATTCCAGGACCCGAGTTGAGAGGTCTGATAAACGCTCGGACGCCCGCGCTGCCCCGGCCCAGGCCTGCTGATCTTTAAAGCGGTAATTCTCAAAGCGTAGGGGACCTTGGTGGTCGGTCAGGTGGAGGACTCGAGCCCGGTAAGGCTGGTCAGGCGTGTGCTCGTTGACCTGTTCTGTAAAGAAGCCCATACCCCCAGAAAATAGTCCCCGCACGGGAATGTACCAGAGGCGTACGGGAATGAACCAGACAGGCTGGTCCATGGCCTGCTGCCGGTTGCTGTAAACTCCGGCGAGCCATTCGCGGACAGTTTGAAGATCGGTACTGACCATGGGCCTCCAGTTTGATCAGGACAATCGGGACGCCGTATTGTCTCTTAACCATTAATAGCGCCGACCGGTTGCATACGTTCAAGGGTGCGGAACTGCAATGCCTCAGCGATGTGGAGGGTCTGAATCTCAGAACTATCCGCCAGGTCCGCAAGGGTGCGGGCCACTTTGAGAATCCGGTCGGCGGAGCGGGCCGAGAGGTGCAATGCCCGTACTGCTCCCTCCAGCAAGGTAAGCCCTGCACTGTCCAACCGGCAGAACTCGCGCAGCCCCGCACTGTCCATCTGCGCGTTGCACCGCACTCGGGGAGAGGTTGTGAAGCGTTGCTTTTGGATTGACCGGGCAGCATTGACACGCTGTTGTACTGTGGCGGAGTCCTCCCCGGTGATCGAGCGAATGATCTCCTCAGGCTTGGGCCGACCCACGAAAATTTGCAGATCAATCCGGTCGAGCAGCGGTCCAGACAGGCGCGACCAGTAGCGCGTCCGCTGTAAGGTCGAACAGCGGCAGACTACAAACGGGTCACCGTAAAACCCGCAAGGACAGGGATTGGCCGCCAGGACAACCGCGAAGCGAGCCGGAAAGGTGAGCGCCTGACGCGCCCGCGCAATCAATACCTCTCCCTCCTCGAGTGGCTGACGGAGCGATTCGAGCACTTCCCGGCGGAACTCGGTTGCCTCGTCGAGGAACAGGACGCCATTATGTGAGAGGCTCACTTCACCCGGCTTGGGATACGAGCCCCCACCAACCAGGGCTGCCGCGCTGACCGAGTGGTGAGGAGCGCGGAAGGGTCGTGCGCGGATGAGGTTGTCTCGTGGTAGGAGACCCGCTACAGAGTAAATTCGTGTAGACTCCAATGCTTCATCCAGGCTCAAGGCGGGCAGGATACCCGGCAGGCGGCGAGCAAGCATGGTCTTACCCGAACCTGGTGGGCCAAGCAAAAGCAGGTTGTGCCCACCACTCGCCGCAACCTCGAGGGCACGACGGGCGAGGGGTTGACCGCGCACCTCGGCGAGGTCCGGTCCTTCGCTGCGAGCAATCAGAGCGGAGGTGTTGCCCGGCAGGGGAGCAATGCGCTCAGGGTTTTGCAGAAACTTCACCACCTCAGCCAGGGAAGCGAGTGCGCGGGTGGCGATGCCCTCGACCAGAGCTGCCTCCGGCCCATTTGCCCGGGGCACGATGATCCCGGCAAGCCCCATTTGACTTGCACCCAGGGCAAGGCACATGGCCCCGCTGACGGATCGCAAACTACCGTCGAGGGATAGCTCACCGGTAAACAAAAAATCAGCCAGGTAACGAGTTTCGAGTTGCCCGGAGGCGGCAAGCACTCCCAGGGCAATCGGCAAATCGAAGCTCGGACCACCTTTTTTAAGATCGCCCGGAGCCAGATTGATGATGATGCGGCGCATCGGAAAGACGAAGCCGGCATTTTGAATCGCGGCCTTGATGCGCTCACGCGACTCCTGCACAGAAGCATCGGGTAGGCCGACGATGGTTGTCTGGGGAAGGCCGACGTTGACATCCACTTCGACTGTGACGGGCAGAGCGTCTATCCCCCATAACGCGGCACTCCGGACGCAAGCAAGCATGGGCGTTGTTTGAACGGTCTTCTCAGAGTAGGTGCAACATTTCCGGGTCTGCTCGGTTAGGTGCGCGTGGACCTGTTCTCTCGAGGCCAGACGTCTGGCCCGGTACTATCCGGCGTATGTAAGTGGGTCCGCACGACCCGCCGCCTCAAATGCGGCAATTCTTAGTAGACAACTGTCACAGTGCCCGCAGGAGAGTTCCGCACCCGTATAGCAGGAGTAAGTCTTCTCCCAGGGGACTCCCAGGCGGTCGCCCAGAAGCACGATTTCCGGCTTGGTCATCTCGACTAGAGGAAATTCGAGCCGAATTGGCCTACCCTCCCGGCCCGCCTTTGTTCCCAGGGTAAAAACCGTCTGCATCGCGGTCAGGTAATCAGGGCGGCAGTCGGGATACCCCGAGTAATCAATCGCATTTGCCCCGATATAAACGAGCTCGGCCCCGACTGCTTCCGCGTAAGAAAGGCCAAATGCGAGAAAGATCGTATTGCGGGCCGGGACATAGGTGACCGGAATGCCCTCCCCCATCTCGTCCGTGGAGCGGTCCAGGGGCAACTCCAGGCTTGAGGTCAGGGCAGAACCGCCGCCCCACTGTCTGAGGTCGAACCGAACGATGCGGTGCTCGATGGCTCCGACCATCTGCGCTATCCGGGTTGCCGATTTCAACTCTCGCCAGTGGCGCTGGCCGTAGTCAAAAGAGACGGCACAAATTTCGTAGCCCTCCGAGCGGGCAAGATACGCCGTCGTCGAAGAATCCAGACCCCCGCTCAGCAGCACCACTGCTTTCATCGTGCCCCCACTACCCTAGTTGAAGGAAATGATTCAGAAATCGGGAGCAGGCCCACGCGATGGCACGCCGCTCGAGCACCAAGCTCCCAGAAAGAGTCCCAATTGATGGTCACGAGCGGCTTACACTGCTTGCCGCGTCTGTAGGCAGCCAGGACGCGTCCGAACAAGGACCACTCACCCCGGCTGAGCGCCCGCAGCAAACCGCCACACGTAATCAGCAAGCTGAGGCCATTGCCGACCTGGGCATGGCTGAATGCCTGCAAGCAGACCTCACCCACTTCACTGGTGTCGTAACCCGTCAGCACATGCCACAGGTCATGCTGGTCGGTTAGAGCCCGTCCTCGCTGCACACGACGAATGTCGTAGAAACGCAGCCGCAAAGCTTCACTTGCAGTACCTCTGTCTGCCTGGAGGGCCGAGTTCAGCACCGTATCGAGGTTCCCACCCTCTGCTTGCAGGGCTTGTGCGTAGAGCGCGTAGGTATATCCCAGGCTACCCTCGCTCAGCGACCGCAAAAAGCTCAGGGGAGGCAGGACATAACCGGGCTGGACAAAGGCTTCGAGATGGCGGCCGGGGAGCAGGACATCACTATAGAGCGCGATCAAAAAAACGCAATCGGTACGTTCGGGCTCCCGCAACAAACAAAGAGCATGGTGGAGAACCTGTCTGGCAAGAATACAGCGCTCCCAAAAATTTGGCCGGGGAGGTGGCCCCCCCGGTGTATCTACGACCGGCTCAGTAGGCGTCCTGAAGTTCATAGAAGTCGGGCGTCACGTAGTCCTTGCGGAGCGGCCAGCCAACCCAGTCCTCGGGCATCAGGATGCGAATAAGGTTGGGATGGCCTTCGTAGATAATGCCGTACATATCGTAGGACTCGCGCTCCTGCCAATCAACTGTCTTCCAGAGCCAGTAGACAGAAGGTACGCGGGGGTCTTCACGGGGTAGAAAGACCTTGATGCGGACAGCCAGGGGGCGATCGGCCGAATCGTTCAGCTGCATGAGATGGTACATGCTGCCCAGGGGAGCCCCCGGCCCGTCGTCGAAGCCGCACTGCAAGTTGAGGTAGTTGAACCCGTAATCTTGCAGGGCCTTGGCTACGAACAACAGGTTACCGGCCTCAACTTTCAGGATCTCGACATTCTGGTGATCGACTCCGAGCAATTCGAAGGGCAGGCCCTGCTCTTGCATCCACTTAGCGACGACACCAGGTTGCGGCTTGGCCAGAGCCGTCTGCGCACCTTCTTGCTCGGGTCCACCCTCAGTAGGGTTTTGCGCGTCAACCATGACTATTTCTCCAGCACTTCCATTTCGGCTTGACCCAGGGCCACGGACAGCGGAGCCTCGGTCGCCGCGACCAGGGCGGGTGCCTGGGTCTGCCGCGACTCCATCTCCAGATACTGGCTAATCAGCACGTCCGGCACCGCCTTCATCTGGTGCGTGGCGCTGTAGTAGCGGTGGGTCTGCTGAATTTGCTCGTAGCGTTCGCGGAAGTCTTCATTGGCCATGCGCTTGCGCAGTTTGATGATGGCGTCGATGATCGCCTCGGGCCGGGGCGGGCAACCGGGAATGTAGACATCCACCGGGATCAGTTTGTCCACACCGCGCACGGTGGTGTAGGAATCGGTCGAGAACATACCGCCGGTGATCGTGCAGGCGCCCATAGCGATGACGTACTTGGGCTCCGCCATCTGCTCGTAAAGCTTGACCAGAGCCGGGGCCATCTTCATGGTGACCGTACCGGCAGTGATGATCAGGTCCGCCTGCCGGGGTGTGGAACGCGGCACCAGGCCAAAGCGGTCGAAGTCAAAACGCGAGCCGATCAGCCCGGCGAACTCGATAAAGCAGCAGGCCGTCCCGTACATCAGTGGCCAGATGCTCGAAAGGCGCGCCCAGTTGTAAAGATCGTTGAGCGTGGTAAGCACCACGTTGTTGGTCAGGTCCGAAGTCACTTCCGGGCGCTGAGCCGGGAAGAGTAAATCTTGTGTCTTGTCCATTTTTACGTCCATTCGAGAGCTCCCTTACGCCAGGCGTAAACCAGACCGATCACCAGGATGGCGATGAAAATCAGCGCTTCGATGAATGCGAGTAGCCCTAACTGGCTGAAGGCGGCCGCCCAGGGATATAAAAAAACGGTCTCCACGTCGAAAATGACGAAGACCAGGGCAAACATGTAATAGCGGATGTTGAACTGGATCCAGCTGTCGCCCCTGGGCTCTACACCTGACTCGTAGGTGCTTCTACGGCTTGCACCCCCAATTTTGGGGCGGAGCAGCTTGGAGATTGTCAGAGCCAGAACTGGTACGGCAATGCTGATCAGCAAAAAGATCAGTAACGCGTCATAGCCGGTAAGTACAACCACCGTGTTTCGTCTTGTAAAGTTTGTCGCCTCCATCTTAGTCCCTCCCGAGCAGATTGCCTTGACACCTTTGAGTCGGGCTGGGGTAGGATAACGGAGATGTTCGGGCGTCGCCAAGCGGTAAGGCACCTGGTTTTGGTCCAGGCATCCGGTGGTTCGAATCCATCCGCCCGAGCTCACTATCATTCAGCCGTACTGACTCAGGGTCCGCTCGCCACAGGCGCGTTCACCGAGATACCCAATTTTTTAAGATCAAGGGCGTAGCCGCTGACAACCAGGTAGCAAGCCTGTGTAAGCGGTGCGAGATCTTGTTGGAGTTTACCGAGCCGGTCACGGAAGCACCGGCCCATAGGGTAAGCGGGGACAACACCCCAACCAGTCTCCTCCCCAACTAGAATCAGCTCGGCGGCACAGGAGCGGATGGAGTCAAGTAATTGCACCGTCTGCTTGTCCAGCCTGCTTTGAGTGCCCAAACTACCCTCATGGGCGTCGTCTGGGAGCATCTGGTCTGCAAGCCAGGTTCCCAGTGAGTCAACCAGGACACACTGGTCAGGTTGGCAATGGGTAAGCACTTCTGGCAGACTCCCGTCATGGCGGGCTGTCTCGATCAGTTGCCAGCCGGACGGACGGCGTTCCTGGTGTCGGCTCAACCGCTCGGCCCACTCCAGATCGGCCGGGTCAGGCCGAGCGGTTGCAACGTAAGTTACAGGCAATGCGGATTGGGTGGCGAGCAACTCCGCGAAGCGGCTCTTACCGGAGCGTACCGGTCCGGTAATCAGGGTGAGCGCCATACTAATCTCCATATACAGATTTTTTAGCCCGGACCACCCATTGCGCTGGCTGGCCCGAATAGTCACAATGTAGTGCTGTGAATTTTTGTGAATTCTAGATCCCCATGAGTACTGAAACGCTTGAGAAGAAGAGTGTACAGCGCCAGCCCATGCCGCTGTACAAAGTGCTACTTCACAACGACTCTAATCCGATGGAATACGTCATCGAGATTCTGGTGCAGACGATCCCGCAACTGAAACCGACGCGGGCACGCTCGATCATGATGGAGGCACACACAAGCGGGACGGCGATCGTGATCCTGTGTGCCCAGGAGCACGCCGAGTTCTATAGCGCGAGCCTGAACGGCCACGGGCTCACCAGTACTTTCGAACCTGACTGTTAGTAGGTAGTACCCAGAACCTGGGCCAGGACTTCGCTGTTGTGTTGCGAACGCGTTACCCAGGCTTCGCGCTGAGGCTGTGAGAGGCGAGTGCCACCTGCATAATGTGCAAGCCATAACTGACTCAGAGCATCGGGCTGCCCCGGCAGGTTGACGAGAGTCTCACCCGGGGCATCGATCTGGTTGAGCAACTGCGCAACTTTGGGATCATAAATCAGACCCCAGACGCTACCACCGCCGGCTGCCGCCATCAAGACGCCGTGCAAACGCATGGAGATCGTAAACCTGACCGAGTGAAATAAGCCCATCAACTGGCGCGGGTCCTCCAGCTGCACGACCGTACTTGGTCCCGGTAGACGCTCGCCCACAATATGGGCGAGCGCTTGATCGGCAGGCAATTGAAACGGGACGAGGAGAACACTTCCTCCGACAGCTTGCTGGAACTGGGCAAGTGCATCGGTCACAACCCCGAGACGGGCCGAGGTCAATTCGGGATGGGGGCGCAGGACAACCGCAGTCCAGGGCTCGGGCAACTCGCCGGTGAATGCCCCTTTCGCGGGTGCAAGCGCCCAGACCGGATCGGTGTTGAGGTCGAAGGGTATGCCCCAGTCACTGAGTAATTCGGCTGATCCCCGGTCGCGGACGGTCACAGCCGTGCAGCCCGCGAGTGTCCGGCAGGCAAAAACACGGCTCCAGGGTCGCTTAAGCGGGCCGATACCCTGAGACCAGGCAATCGTTTTTTTGCCCATGCCCTGGGCGAGTCGCATTAGACCGCCGTAGTAGAGAATATTCGCGGGGCCGGTGACATCCTGCAACAGGCTGCCCCCACCCCAGATGAAAGCGTCGGAGCGGGCGATAGCACGACTGACTTCGAGCATGCTCCAACGGTTCAGGCTCGGAGTGCCGAATCGTCTGGTCGTCTGCACGGGGTCCGCGCTCATGACGAGCGGTTCGACACCAGCAGGCAACATTTGCAACAGAGCGGCAAGCAAAGCCTCATCGCCACCGTTCCCAAAACCGTAGTAGCCGCACAGGACGGCCCGCATCTTAAAGCTGGACCAGTTTGCGCCGCATCGCCTCGATACACAGCGCAATGCGTCCGTTCGTCTCGGTCTCCTCCATGGCAATGCCGAGTTTTTCCTTGAGACGCTGGACGTGGTTCTGGACGGTCTTTTTACTGGTGTAGATGCGATCAGCTACCGCCTGATCGGTGAGGGCTTCTTTACAGATGAGGGCGAGGACCTCGATTTCCCGATCGGTGAGTTGTATCAAACTGCGCAACTCGCGCGGAATTTTTAGTTCTCCGCTCAGAGCGCTCTTGGCCCCTTCTAGAAACTGCGTGCGCCGGTCCATTTTGTTGATGGCGGCAAAGCCTCCCTCGTGCTTGCCAATCAACTCTCCCAGGGGCGTCAGCAGGAGAGGCTCACTCGAATAGACCATGATGTTCAGATTCGGGTAATTACTGAAGATCTGGCGCAGCAAATTGAGACCGGGCTCGGCGGACTGCTCGCCGCTGGTCTGACCATAAAGCAAGTCCACGACCACCAGGTCCGGCTGGTAGTCCTTGAGGCGCTTGAGGGCCATGACCGGGTCTGTGACCGTTTCGCAGAAGGCATCAGCAGCCAACTTCTGCAACCATTCACAGTTGTTCTTGGCGACCTCCGGGTGGTCTTCGACAATGAGAAAGCGAGAAGCCATGGCAGAAGGGTCAGATCAAGTTCAGATTACACCGCTTCAAACCGGAATTGGAACCACATACATGACAAAAGACGATACCAATCAGGCCCTGTGCCACCTCATCGCCCGTCGTATCGCGGGGAGCCCGAACGGTCGCATCACCTTTGCCGAGTACATGGAACTGGCACTCTACGATCCCGAGCACGGCTACTACGCGACTAATGTCGCCAACATCGGCATGCACGGCGACTTTTTCACCTCACCTCACCTGGGAGCCGACTTCGGTGAACTGCTCGGGGATCTGTTTGTGGAGATGTGGCAGACGCTGGGAGAACCGGCGAAATTTACCCTGGTCGAGATGGGGGCAGGGCAGGGAGTGCTCGCAGCGGACCTCCTCACCTATGTTCGCCGCCGACATCCCGGCTTTTTCGAGGCACTTGAATACACCATCGTCGAGAAGTCCGCGGCCCTCGTGGTCGAGCAACGCCAGCGGCTGGGCAGTTTTGCCGAGCAGGCGGGCAAGCTGCACTGGTCTACCCTCGCGGAAATTGAGCCGGACTCAGTGAGAGGTTGCTTTTTTGCCAACGAACTGGTGGACGCTTTTCCGGTTCACCAGTTCGTAATCGCAGAAGGGAAGCTACAGGAGATTTATGTCACGGCCCGAAGTACAGAGAACGGTACCGTGTTCCAAGAGGTGAGTGGTGAACCCTCAACACCGATTGCGGAGTTTTTTGAGCTTGTTGGTCTCGAACCGCGTACCCTCGGCGAGGGATACCGCAGCGAAGTCAACCTTCTCGCCCTCGATTGGCTTGAGGCAGTAGCGCAAAGGTTAGCCCATGGATATTTACTGACCATCGACTACGGCCATACCACTTCCCAGTACTATCATCCGACCCGCGCTAAGGGAACTTTGCAATGCTACTACCAGCACACAGTCCACGATGATCCCTACGCTCACGTGGGACGACAGGACCTCACAGCCCACGTCAACTTCACAGCGCTCGAGCGTCAGGCCGAGCGCTGCGGATTGTCAAACCTGGGTCTGACCCGCCAGAGTCTCCTACTCGTAGCCCAGGGGATCGCCGAGCGCATCGCTGCCCTGGGGACCGGTTCGCGACCCGAGCAATTCATGGAAACCCTGCGTCGCCGGGATGCCCTGCACAGGCTCATTGATCCCCAGGGCCTTGGCAACTTCGGTGTGCTTGTGCAGGGCAAGGGTCTCGAGACAGCTCTTGCTCTCAAAGTTCTGAGTATGACTGCCTCTGCGCCTTGATCCCGAGCCTTGGCACTTTTGCTACCCTGGAAAGACCACGTTCGGCAGGCGGGAGTTATGGCAAAGAAGCGGTTCACAGGTCTTCACCCGGATAGTTTCCGCCATCCCCTCGACACCCAGGCGACCCGGGCGCTGAGTCAGTTGCCGGGTCTCGATTGGCTGATCCGCTTCGGGCTTGCACCGGCGGCGGGGCGGCTATTCTATCTCGAGAATATCTCCGCGAGTGTCAAAGTTGGCGAACGCCAACTCCCTCACCTCCATGCCCTGCTACGCGAAGCCTGCGCAGTGCTCGACATTGCCGAGCCGCAGCTCTACGTCAAACAACACCCGG
>JACMIX010000226.1 GCA_014380935.1 Gloeobacterales cyanobacterium ES-bin-141
AATCCGCCCCGGATAATCCTGCACGGTGCTATGAGTACCCGAAGCAAGTACATCAATGGTGCGAGGCACATAAACGAAGTCGCTCAGGAGCCGCGTACTCACCCGACCAGCCCGAAAGGCGCTATCCGCAACCACCTGCTTGAGGTAATCGAGGTTCGTTTCGATGCCTGCTACCTCGGAATCAGCGAGCGCACGGGCAAGGCGCTCGATGGCTGCTTCCCGGCTCTCGGCGTGGACAATCAGCTTGGCGAGCAGAGGGTCGTAGAAAGGCGTCACCTCGGTTCCCCGCTCGATCCAGCCATCGCAGCGGACATGCGCAGGAAAGCGCACCTCACTCAGCAGGCCCGCCCCGGGGCGGAAGTTCTTGAACGGGTCCTCGGCGTAGAGACGGACTTCGATCGCGTGTCCTTGGGGCGCGTGGGTATAGGCTGCCGGTACTTCCCCGGCGGCGAGGCGAATCATCCACTCGACCAGGTCGATGCCGCAGACTGCCTCGGTCACACCATGTTCAACTTGCAGCCGGGTATTCACCTCCAGAAAATAAAACTGCTGCGTCCCCGCGTCCCAGATAAATTCAACCGTACCGGCGGACTGATAATCGACCGCCTGCCCCAACCGCACCGCTGCTCCCTGGAGAGCCTCGCGGGTCTCGGCGTCCAGGCCAGGGGCCGGGGTCTCCTCAACTACTTTCTGGTTGCGGCGTTGTAGTGAGCAGTCCCGCTCCCCGAGTGCTATCACCCCTCCCTGCCCGTCACCGAAAATCTGCACCTCTACGTGGCGGGCTTGCTCCACGTATTTCTCCAGAAACATACCGCTCTGAATGAAGAAGTTCTGGCCAAGACGGCGCACCGACTCGAAAGCGAGCACCAGTTCTCCCTCATCCCGGCAAACCTGCATACCGATCCCGCCGCCGCCCGCCGTGCTCTTGAGCATAACTGGATAGCCGATCGACGCTGCGGCACGAACCGCCGCTTGCGGGTCGGCCAGGAGCCCGCTGCCGGGCAGGAGTGGTACCCCATGCGCTTCCGCGAGCGCGCGGGCTTCGTGCTTGAGGCCAAAGCGACGCATCTGCGCGGGAGTCGGACCGATGAAAACGATCCCCTCCCTGGCACAGGCCTCGGCAAATTCAGCGTTCTCGCTCAAAAAGCCGTAGCCAGGGTGAATGGCCTGGGCACCCGTATGGCGGGCCGCATCCAGGATGCGCGTGGTACACAAATAACTCTCAATCGCAGGAGGCGGGCCGATGCATACCGCTTCTGACGCCTGGCGAACATGGAGCGCGGACGTATCCGCTTCTGAGTAAACTGCTACCGAGGCTACCCCCAGGCGCTCCAGTGTGCGGATAATCCGGCAAGCGATCTCGCCGCGGTTAGCCACGAGCACTTTGTTAAACATAGATGGGCCTGTTGTGAGTTGATATTGGAATCGTTATGCAGCCGATGGACCCTCCCAGACAATGAGCTGAATCGGGGTAGGGTTATAGCCGTTGCAGGGGTTATTGATCTGGGGGCAGTTGGAGATCGCGACCAGCACGTCCATCTCGGCACGCAACTCGACCACACTGCCCGGGTCCGAGATGCCGTCCACGATCTCGAGGGCGCCATTCTTGCTCACCGGCACATTCATGAAGAAGTTGATGTTGCTGACCAAATCCCGCTTGCCCAGACCGTACTCGCCAAGACCGGTGAGAAAATTTTCGACGCAGGCGTGCTGCCACTTTTTGTCGAGCCCGAAGCGTACGGAGTTGCTCTCGCAGCTACAAGCACCACCCAGGGTGTCGTGACGGCCGCAGGTGTCCTTGAGAACCGTCATCAGCACCCCACCATCATTGGAGATGAGCCGCGTCCCCTCGGTGATGAAGATGTTGCCCTGGGCTGTGATCGTATCAGCAGCACTGTAACGTTCGGCAGGGTCGTGAGCGTTGTAGACCAGAAAATCAACGGCCTGATTGCCACCGAGATCGACGATCCGCAGGACCTGTCCTCGGGTAACGACGTGGGTCCAGGGTTTGCGGGCGGGTAGAACCTGATTGTAGATTGCCCGCTCGGGATCAAGGGCTTGGTCTGCTGTCATCACCATGGGTTGCTCCTCGCGCTCGGATCTACAAGAAAAAGGCATCGGTGTTGGCAAAGCCGCGCTCAGCCTCGGGTGTACGCGTGCGGCACAGATCATCCGGGCC
>JACMIX010000227.1 GCA_014380935.1 Gloeobacterales cyanobacterium ES-bin-141
GGACCGAGGACGTAGGCACTGCCCCAGTGACACATGGCGCAATTCGGATCGAGCTTTGCGGCTTCTTTGAACGAGCGGTCCGCCTCGGCATGGTTGAATCCGTAGGCCAGGAGCAGTCCCTGGTTAAAATAGCGCTGGGCCTGGGGGTTTTTAGTCGAGATCGGGTGTTGATAGGTGCCGAGCTTGTTGAAAAGTGGGGCGGTGCTGGTGTGGGAAGCGCCGTGATGACTGGTCTGGGCGGCGAGGGAACCTGGCAGCGCGAGGCTAGCTACCGTCAGGCTAGCCGCGGCTAGAAAAGAGGCTACATGAACTGTCTGGTGCATGGCAGTGATCTCCCACATAGGACGAAATCTGAAGCTCCCTGAGCGGTTGTTCTCGCTTCATCTCCAGTCAATATCTGTAGGCGGCAATGTGTGGCTCACTAAACCGGCAGTCAGTATTTTTAGAAATCTTCACCAAAATCCATCTCAAAACCTGAGGCAAGCTGGAGGACCTGCCAGGGCATGTAAATTGATACCCGAGGGGCCAACGTTGGTGGGCTGAAAGTTCGAACAAGTCTACTTCTCCACCCGTCCCCCGCCTAGCAGGTGACCGGTACCTCGTGATCGCCCAAGTCCCTCTACAAGGTTGGCCCATGCCCGCTCACCAGATTCTTGCGCTTACGAGCGACTCCCAAGAAGCAGTGCCCTTTTGCCCCGGCACCGTGTTGCTTTCTGGCGCTTTTGTGGGCGGTGAGGTCGTCGTCGAGCGGTACGACCTACCGCCTCAGGAACTGGCCGATGTGTACCTCGAACGGCACACGCTCAGCATCCAGCTGGAGCGGCCGGCGCTGTTCGAGCACAGGCAGGACGGACGGTGGCATACCAAGGTGGTCGCCCCCGGTGCGGTCACCGTGCGTTCGGCCGGTTCGTCAGCAGACGTCTGCTGGCGGCAGCCCGTCAGCATGCTGGGCCTATCGCTCTCGTCGGTCTTGCTGGCCAGTGCGGCCGCAGACCTGGCCGTACCTGACCGTGTCGAGCTTGTGTACCGGTGCGGGGTCGAGGATCCCCAACTCGCCCATGTTGCCCTGGCTTTACACGCGGAGGTACAGGCAGGTTACCCCCTCGGCAAACTCTACGCCGAGTCACTCGGCTTGGCGCTTGCCGTGTGTCTGTTGCAGCGCTACGCCGACTCCGCGCCCGGCCCGGAGCGGCCGGATGCGAGCGGCCTACCCGCCCGCACGCTTCGGCGGGTGAGCGACTATGTCCTTGCACACCTGGATGAACCGCTCGGTCTGGAACGACTGGCGTCGCTCGCAGGTTTGAGTCCGCATCACTTCTGCCGCCAGTTCAAGCGCAGCACGGGCTTCTCACCCCACCGGTGGGTGCTGCGTCAGCGCGTTGAGCAGGCCAAGCAGCTCATGCGCGAGCCGCAGTTAACACTCGCTGAGATTGCGTTTCGGGTCGGCTTCTCCAGCCAATCGCACCTGACAACCAGCTTTCGTCACGCGGTCGGTGTTACCCCTACGCAGTACCGCGCCGGTCTCTAAGGCAAATCTCGTGGCCCATTGCAGTGGCCGCAAGATTCTACAAAGGATCGGAGGTTTTTGAAAGACTGCCCCACAGAGTCGGCCTTAGATTGAATTCAGTTTGGAAGGCGATTCGCTGTGACGACACAAACCCGTGTTCAGGATCTTCTGAATTTTCTCAGGACAAATCCACCGCCGGAGCAGGTCTACGGACAGTTCTACGACGAGCAGGTCGTGGTTCAAGAAAACTCCCAGCCGCCAAGGATAGGACGGGCAATGAGCATTGCTCGGCAACTGCGCATGAATGCCAACGTGAAAGAGCTGCACGCCTTCGAAGTCGGAGCCGTTCTGGTGGACGGCGACCACTCGGTTATCGAACTCCGCGTTGATATGACCACTTTCGACGGGTACCGCATTCGCATCGAAGAGCTGGGGATGCAGACGTGGAAGGACGGGTGGATCGTTCATGAACGGTTTTTCTACGACCCTGGCAATATCCAGGGCAACGCCAGGGAAATCAACGCCATCCATTGAATGCCCGACCTAGTGGTGCTGATATACACCGATCTTTGAAGCAATCTTATTTTTAAGGTGTCCCCTATGCAGTTTTTGTTGATAGCGCGCATTCCTCACGGTGTATCGATTGAGGAAGTCAGGCCGTATGTAAAAGCGGAAGCCCAGGCAGTTTGGCAGAAATATGCAGCGGAGGTTGTACGCTCGATACACTACATCGCAGACATGAGTGGCGCCGTTTTGACGTGCGAAGCGCCAGATTTGCCAACGATGCAAATGATCGCCTCTCAACTCCCAATGGTCGATGCCGGTGTGCTGCAGGTCGAGGTCATTCCGCTCAAACCGTACACGGGATTTGCGTCGTTGTTCGAGCCGTCTTCGTGAGGGAGATACAAAAAATGCCGACAATCCACTCCTACGCATCCCCAGGCCCCGGCTCCGTCAACAATTACTGGATCGAAACAGAGCGCGGCCTGCTGGTTATCGACGCCCAGCGGCAAATCTCCCACGCGAAGACTGCCTTCGGACAGATGGCTGCCCTGGGCAAGCCTGTCCTGGCAATTTTCCTCACCCACGAGCACCCGGATCACATCGGCGGTACCGACGTGTTTGCCGCCGGATCGGCGGTGCCGATCTATGCTTCCGCCCAGACGCGTTCGAACATCCAACGCGACGAGCGGGGCTTCATCGCCCTGGCTGGGCGGGTACTCGGTTCGGACTTTCCGGAGGCCGTGACCCTACCGACCCACACGCTCGAGCCTGGGCAGGTGATCGAGATTGACGAAGTTGGCCTACAGATCTACGAAGCGGGGGCTGGAGAGGCGGCGTCGATGACGGTGTTGCACGTCGAAGGGAGTGACGTGTTGTTCTCGGCGGACCTGATTGCCAACGGAATGACCCCTTTCCTGATGGAGGGCCGCCTCGGGGCCTGGATCGCCCAGCTCGAAGCCCTGCGTACGGCCTTTCCTCACGTCCGGACCATCTACCCCGGTCACGGTCCTGTCGGCCCCGCCTCCGCGTTGATCGACGCCCAGCTCGAGTACTTGAACTTCTTCTATGGACTCGTCGTAGAGGCCGTGGCGGAGGACACTCCCCTGACGGCGGGCAAAAAAGCGGCGATCGTGTTTGCAATGGAGGAGCGATACCCCGGTCACCCACCGGTCGCAGAAATTCCCGGACTCCTGGAACTTGGGATCGAACCGGTGGTGCGGGAGTTGCTTGCCCGCTCGGCCGGTGACCAGGGCGGCACCCGAGCAAAGCCCGGAAGTGCCGACACCGATAGGCCGGAATTAGAGTCGGACGAGTAACGGTCTGGTCAGGCGCACCGAGATTGTCGCCCAGGTTCAAAGGGGCTCGATTGCCTGCCCAAAATAGAGCCGCTCACCGAGTAACCGGCGGCTGCGTTGCAGAAGCGAGGCAATTGGACCGGTAAGCCAGGTAACTTGCCCGTCGATTCGGACTGGTTGCAGGCGACTTTTAATCTGCTCGAAGGGAGGGCGCACCAGGGCTGGTTGGCCGCGTACCACGACGAGCCGGACATGCTCGGGCCTGGCTGTGAAGAGCGCTTCGACTGTGTTACTCGCCTCAGGCCGGTCGAGCAACAGCAAATCTGCCGGACCACCGACTGAAAGCTTGCCAAGCTCCGGGACGCCCAACAACTTTGCTCCTCCACTGGTCACCATCGAGAACAACTCAGAATCGTCAACGATGGCCCGCGCC
>JACMIX010000228.1 GCA_014380935.1 Gloeobacterales cyanobacterium ES-bin-141
AGCATCGAAGATATGGCACGGCACGCAAACTGGTGTAATAACGTTCATACCTCTTTCGTCTTCGGCCATTCAGACTGCGACGTGCCTCCACGGTTTACAAGTCGGAATGTCCGAATCGGCATCGCTGCGTGGATGGTACTAACGGGTATTGTGCATCAGTCTCCGGGGGTGTGGGCTCAACCGAAGTCCGTACAGCCCAAGAGTACGCCACACCAAGCGGTTGTGAGGCCTGTGGTGAAGCTTGAGTTTGGCTTCACCCCAATTGGAGAACTTCTCCTTTTACAACTTCAACAAGAGCCGGCTACGGTCAGAACAGGTTTGCGGACCAGCGATGTCGTTGTCGCCATCGACAGTTTGCCAACGCAGGGTGCGGACCTCGTGGAACTCACGGCTCCACTCGCTAACCCGGCAAGCAAGAAGCCGGTGGTCTTGACCGTCCGTCGTGGCGACGCGCTTTTCAAGCTTCCTCTCAAGCCCGATACGATGTTGATTCAGGTCCTGCTACCCCGGCCAACCGTCTCGGGTGTCGGCATCATGCTGGGTCCATCCCAGGGTGAGCCGGCACAGCCGACTGTCGCAGGAGTGGTGCCCAACAGTCCGGCCTCAAAAGCGGGAGTTCAGGCCGGTGACACTATTGCAGCCGTCGATGGTCTATCTACCGAGGGCCTCGCTCAAAATGACGTTCCAGCCCGGTTGCGGGGTGGGGTGGGTACCTCGGTTGTCCTGACGCTTCGCCGGTCGGGGGAACTTCTCGACGTCACGCTCGTGCGCGAGTTCCTGGCCAACAACGATACTTCTACTAACCAGATGCCGCCGACCAGTGAAGCCCGGAGCCCAGTTGCAAAGTTGATTGCATCCGCGGGCGGGGAGCCGACGGTCAGTGTCGGTAAAGCAGGTTTACAGCCCGGTGACGTCGTTACCGCTATCGATGGAGCGTCCACCCAAGGCAAAGACCTCCAGAATCTTTCATCTCGATTACAGAAAGCTGATGTCGTAACTGTCCGCCGTGAGGGCAAGACTTTCAACGTTGCCCTTGCCTCGAGTGACTCCTCGTCACGGCAAACCACTCCGGCCAAGATATCCGGCGTTGGACTACAATTCGGCGGCAGTGACAACGATGGCCTCGTGGTCACACGACCGTTCGAGAATACACCCGCGTCCCAGGCCGGTCTACAATCGGGCGACGTGATCACGCGTGTCGATGGAGTGTCTTCGCAGGAAGTGGGTTTCGAGCGAGCAACCTCGATGATCCGGGGTCAGGAAGGCACAGATGTAATACTGACAATTCGTCGCGGCGAGGAGACCTTCGACACGACCCTCACCCGTCAGGTCTATAGCCCTTCCCGCTAATTCCCAGAGTGCTGCGCAGGGATTCCTGTCGTGATCCAATCGTTCACAGCCTTGCCAGGACACGAGTGCGTTTACCGGTTTGCCGTTTAAGATTAGTTAAGAAACTTAAACATGGGAGAAGCATGGGAACGGGACTGACAGCCCCAGCGGTGTACAGCGGGCGTACGCGTATGCGAATTATATTGATGACCGGTAAAGGCGGTGTGGGCAAGACCAGCATGGCGGCAGCAACCGGACTGCGGTGTGCAGAGTTGGGTTACAAGACACTGGTGCTCTCAACTGACCCCGCTCATTCGCTCGCAGATTCACTCGATCAGCCGCTCTCGCACACGCCCCGCGAAGTCCGCACCAATCTCTGGGGAGCCGAGCTAGACGCACTGGTCGAACTGGAGGAAAACTGGGGATCAGTAAAAAAGTACATCACTCAGGTATTGCAGGCTCAGGGGCTCGATGGTATCCAGGCCGAAGAACTGGCTATCCTGCCCGGTATGGATGAAATCTTCTCACTAGTACGTGTTAAGCGCCACTACGACGAGGAGGATTTTGATGTACTGATTATTGATTCTGCCCCGACCGGCACCGCCTTACGCCTGTTGAGCCTGCCCGATGTCGCCGGGTGGTACATGCGCAAATTCTTCAAACCCATGCAAGGAATTGCCAAGACCCTCACCCCAGTTTTCGAACCGCTTGTCAGACGGCTTACAGGTATTCCTCTACCCAATGCCGAGGTAATCGATGCTCCTTACGAATTTTACGAGAAAATCGAGGCTCTAGAGCGTGTCCTCACAGACAACACGATCACAACTGTCCGTCTTGTGACTAATCCCGAGAAGATGGTCATCAAGGAGTCCCTGCGCGCCCATGCCTACTTGAGCCTGTACAACGTCGCAACCGACATGGTGATCGCCAACCGCGTGATCCCCGAGCATGTACAGGATCCGTATTTCCTGCGCTGGAAGCAATCTCAGCAAATTTACCGCCAACAGATTCACGACAATTTCGCTCCTCTACCGGTGCGCGAAATACCTCTATATCAAGAAGAGCTGGTCGGACTTGCTGCCCTCGATCGTCTTAAGATTGATCTATACGGTGAGCAGGACCCTTCCGCTGTCTTGTATCGGGAGAATACACTCAAGGTGGTCCAGGATCAGGGCAGCTACCGTCTTGATCTGTACTTACCGGGTGTGCCCAAAGCGGATGTTCAGCTGAGCAAGACCGGTGATGAGTTAAATATTCGTATTGGCAACCATCGTCGCAATTTAGTCCTGCCTCAATCGCTCGCCGCTCTTCAACCGAGCGGGGCCAAGATGGTCGAGGACTACCTGCAAATCCGCTTTGCACCCACATTGCGCTGACAAAAAAACCCGGTCACTGACCGACCGGGTCTCACAAAATTGTCAGGCTTAGTAACGGCGCTCACGGCCACCGCCGCCGCCACTACTGCCACTGCCACGGTAACCACCTTCACCGCCGCCACTACTGCCACCGCCACGGTAACCGCCTTCGCTACTGCGTCCGCCACCACCACTGCGATTGACACCACCGCCACCACCGCCACCGCTAGGACGGCGATCGGGTCTTGGCTCGGCCTTGTTTACCCGGATCTCACGGTTGTTCCAGGTCGCACCGTCCAGATCATCGATGGCCGCCTGTTCAGCAGTTTCCGATTCGAGATCTACAAAGGCAAAACCACGGGGACGTCCGGTCTCGCGGTCCATCGGAATTTTGACTGATTTCACTTCGCCGTACTCAGCAAAAGCTTCAACGATTTCCTGCTCAGTTGCCGAAAAAGGCAGGTTACCAACAAATAACGTCACTGCTTGTCTCCCGAATTACATTCACCAATCGACAAGGACAAAACAGCGGCCCTACCGATGGCTTTAATCCCTAATAATCTAGCAAATCCTTGGCTAAAACATTATGAGTGTCGCTAGATTGTTACTAGAACTTCTATGAACGAATCTCAGCTCTCACTGCCCCAGGCTCAGCTTGCTTTTGAGCGAGGCCGCTACAAAGAAGCGGTCAAAATCTTGCTGGCACTCGTCGAGCACTCAGAACATCCGGGCGAGGCGCACCTGTGGTTGGCCATGAGTTGGGATGCCATGGGCGAGACCCGTCAGGCGATTGATTTTCTGCGTAGTCTGAACGGCATTCAAGACATACAGGTACGCGAGCAAAAAGACCGGCTCCTCATCGTCATGGAGGCTCCGCCCTTACCGCGTCCAGACTACTCACTCCCACCTATATCCGTCCAGGCAGAGCCCCTTATATCGAGCGGTGCTGGTAGTACAACTCGCTCTGTCCTGCCACCTGCCCATACTGAGCCTTCCGGTGCAGTAAAACCCGTACCCTGGGTTGGGGGTTTGATTGCCCTGAGTTTAGTTGTGCTCGGTTTTGTGCTCTGGTGGCTGCTCGGCAAGTAGCAACGTGAGCAACGCAGCATATACCTCGTCCGGGGTCCGGTTACCGTTGACAATGTGCAATTTGCCCTGGGCCGCGTAGTAGTCCACGAGAGGCTCGGTCTGCTGGCGGTACTTGGCGAGCCGGTTGGGAACGACCTCGATGGAGTCGTCCGGACGCTGGATAAGTTCGCCGGGGCAATCAGAATGGTCCGTACAATAAGGAGGTACCGGTGGCGGCGGATTGAAAGACAGGTGAAAAACGCGCTTGCACAGGGGACAAATACGACGCCCGGTCATCCGCTCGACCAAAACCGGCTCGGGAACATCGATCAACACGACCCCTTCGATGTGCTGGTGGAGTTGTTGCAAGAGAGTATCGAGGGCCTCGGCCTGACCCGGCGTGCGCGGAAACCCGTCCAGATTCCAGCCCTCGGTCGTATCGGCTTGTTGGAGGCGTTCGCGGACCAGACCAATGACCACGGCGTCGGGTACATAGTCACCCCGGTCCATGTAGCCCTTGGCTTTCTGTCCGAGTGTCGTCCCCGCCTTGATCGCTCCGCGCAGAATGTCTCCAGTCGAGATCTGGGGAATGCCGAGCTCCTGCTCGAGCATCTGTGCCTGGGTTCCCTTTCCCGCCCCGGGTGCTCCCAGCAAAATAAGCCGCCGCATGACCACTATTTTTTCACCATGCCTTCATAGCGCTGGGAAATGACATAAGTCTGGATCTGCTTGGTCGTGTCGATGGCAACGCCAACCAGGATGAGTAAGGAGGTGGCGCCCAGACCGTTGAACGTCGTGATCCCAGTCGCCTGCTCGACGAAGGTCGGGATGACTGCCACGATACCCAGGAAGACGGCTCCGAGCAGAGTGAGGCGGTTGAGCACCTGCTCAATGTAGTCAGAGGTCGCTTTACCGGGACGCACACCAGGAATACTCGATCCCATGCGCTTGAGGTTTTTGGAGACGTCCTCGGGGTTGATCACGATGCTGGCGTAGAAGTAGCTGAAAAACAAAATTAATATCAAGTAGGCAATGGTGTAGAACCAGCTGGTGGGCGAGAGAAAGTTGACAAAGTTTTGCACGGCCGGGTTGTTGGTGAACTGAGCCAGAGAAGCAGGCAAGAAGAGTAGCGAAGACGCAAAAATAATCGGCATGACGCCGCCCTGATTGACGCGCAGAGGCAGATAGCTCGTTTGCTGTTGCTGGTAGCTCTGGCGGCGGGGACCAACCTGGCGACGGGCCGAGATAATCGGGATACGCCGGATACCTTCTTGCACAAAAACGATCCCGACGATCATGGCGAGAAAGACAACCACCAGGAGAAGTGTCCCGCCAATCCGCGAGGAATCCGCCTGGATGAGTTCAAAGGTCTGGCTGAAAGCAGCGGGCAGGGTTGCGACGATATTGACGAAGATCAGCAAAGAGGCCCCGTTGCCGATGCCCTTTTCGGTAATCAGTTCCCCGAGCCACATGACGAATATGGCCCCGGCGGTCATGGCGAGCGTTGTTTGAATGACGAACGCCGGACCCCAATCGGGCACGAACTGCTTGATCCAGAAGGCAAGACCTGCACCCTGAATCACGGCCCAGCCAAGGGATAAAAAGCGCGTGTACTGGGAGATCTGGCGGCGGCCCTGTTCACCCTCGTTCTTTTGCAGGTCTTCGAGCTTCGGGAAGACCGGCACCAGCAGTTGCATGATGATCGAGGCGTTGATGTAGGGCAGGATGCCGAGTGCGAAGACGCCCAGAGTGCTCAGGCCGCCCCCGGTAAAGATATTCAAAAAGCCGATGATAGCGTTGTCCTGGGTTGCGGCTTGGAAAGCGTCCTGGTTGATCCCGGGTAGAGGTACGTAGATACCCAGACGCGCCAGGATAAGAATGCCAATCGTAAAGAACAAACGCTGGCGTAGGCCCGAGGCCTGAGCTAGCTGCGCGAAAGTCTCCTGTGCAGACATCTTCTTGCCGCGGGAATCAACCATATTCCTCCAGAATCAAGCACGTGCTACCGGGCGGGACGCGCCTGAGAGCATTTTAGCAACCCTATATTAGCTGTTTTCCCCGGACAGCTACCGGGGCACTGAGGGCCTCGCTCAGTTGTGCACGTCCCAGCTTTGCCTCGAGCAAATCGATTACCTCACGACCAAAATCATCCGGGTTGCGACGCCAGGCTTCGAGGCAGATCTTGCCGAAGAAAGACCCGAGCGGCTCGGGATTCCAGAGCAGTTTGAGGGCCATCCAGGGCATCATACTCATCGGGTCGTAGTTGGGGCGGACAATCTGGTTGTCCAGGGCAAACTGTTCGAGACCCGTATGGGGTTGAAGACCGATGAAGAAGATCGCGGGCTCGACTTTGTCTCGACCGAAGATGTTCTCCAGTTCGCGGTGAAAAGCGATCGTCTCGCGGATCGTCTGGTGGGTCTCATCGATGACGTTGAAAGAATAATTGACCGAGACGAGATCGCCGAAGCCGCTCTCCTTGAGGCTGTGGCAATTTTCAAGCACGGTGCGCAGGTTGTATCCCAGGCGCATCTTGCGCACGAGCTTTTGCGAACCAGAGGTGATCCCGATTTCAAAGTAGTTCATACCCGTCTCGACCATCAGGCGCGTCAGATCGGGAGGCAGATTGTCGGCCCGAATGTATGCAGCCCAATGGATATCGGTCATACCGGAGGCTTTGATTGCCTCCAGCAACTCGACACAGTCGCCGATATAGCGTTTGGAAGGCACGAACTGGGCGTCTGTGAACCAGAAGTTGCGGATGCCCCGGTCGTAGAGTTGTTGCATCTCCCGGACGACTTCTTGGGCCGGGTTGACGCGCACTTGTTTGCCTTCGACGACCGTGTAGACGCAGTAGATGCAGTTGTGAGGGCAGCCGCGCTTGGTCTGCACGCCGATGTAGAAATCGCCGTCCAGGTAGTAGTCGAACTGAGGCCAGATCGACGCAATGTAGGTGTAATCGCAGGCAGTCTTGACGAATGGCGTCGGTGATTCGTGGATAAGCCGGGGCCGGGGAGCCGCTTCACCGACTACATAGCAGCGCTCCTGACGGAAATCCTCACCGCTCAGGAGTTTCTCGAACAGGGTTTCACCCTCGCCAACCGAAACTATCGTACCCCTGGGCAACTGGGTTGCCAGTTGCTCGTAAAAGACCGAGACTGCCCCACCACCCACCACAACACGGGCATTGCGATTGTGAGCACGAGCCATCGCATACCCTCGCCGAATCAGACTCAGGTTGCGCCACAACTCCCCGTAGTAATCGGTTGCCAGACGCAGGCCACCGAAGGCACCCTGTACACGCTCCAGAGGATTGTCCGAATAGAAAAATTGAAAGGCATTTTGTAGGGGGTTGCCCGCTCGGCCACCGACCGGGGCATAGATCTGAATGTCGCGCCAGGAATACACCAGCACACTGGGCCGGAACTCGATAATCTTGTCATCGAGGGCCTGCTTGAAGTCAAGCGGCGGCACTGCTCCCAGGTCAAAAATTTCCTGTACCATACCCGGAAATAATTTGTGCACATGGTCAGCCAGGTATACGACCCCGATCGGGAAAATCGGGTTGCAGGGCAGACGTACGTAAAGGATGCGCTCCACTCCGGTAGCAACGGGCGACGGTTGCATATTTTTACGCTTTGTTAAGGGATCTATTTCTATCTTAGCCACAGACGGCTATGCCTCTAGCATCAGGGACACCCTGGCCCGAAACAGCGCTAGCATCAAAGCATGCAAGTCAGTCTACGTGAACTCAACTGGTCGGACCTATGGATCTGGTTCGAGTTCGGTGAAACCCCGACCGAGCGCCAGAAGCTCTACTTTGAGCAGGTCCTCGATGCCTGGTACTCGCTGGGCCTCCTGGGCGGGTTTAATGCCTCGCGCCTCACCATGCATGAAATGGACGACGCGGACCTCGTTCACTTGAACTACGAAGTCGAGGACGAAGAAGCTCTGCCCTCACTGATGCACAACATGGGCGAGATCGAGTACGAGGTCTCAACGGCCCGATGCTGGTTCGATCTCGGTACAGCGGATACCCTGGCCATCGATGTCCTGTTGAACGCCATGCAAACATTGAGCCGTGAGTACCTGCCGGTTGAGCGGGTGGTGATTGGCGGCTCGGGAGACTCCCCTCCGGAGCCCTGAGCCTTTCCATGCCACCGGACGATCGGGGATGGACACTTACTTTCGGTGGCCCGGTGGTCTGGGGTGCCAGGTTTGCTGCTGCCATTGTCCTGGCTATGTGGTTATCCGTCTGCCTGTATCACCCGGGTGTGGGTCTGCTGCTGCTTGCCGTGCCATTGCTCACGGTGTGGGTGATTGGCGTCCTGGGTAGTTTTCGGCTCGAGAGCACGGCTATCACAATTACACGCTGCATCGGGCCTGTGCGCCTGGTCTGCCGCTGGTCTGAGATCCGGTTGGCCGAGGTTCAGTCTGTACCGGGTTTCGGGCGCGTACGTCTCGTCCTTGGAGACCTGGATCACTCAATCAGTTTTCCGCTCTTCTTGCTCTCAGCAAGCTCCCGAGTTCGATTGGCCGAACTGCTGCTACGGCGTTTACCCGACCATCTGCGAGCGGGTTGGCTGGCGTCGGGATATGACCGGGTGATTAGAGCAGGGGCTGCTGCAGCACCACCAAACTGATGAAGTAGAAGGCCAGGGGAGCCGTGAAGATATAGCTATCGGCGCGGTCCATCACACCGCCATGACCGGGAATGAGTTCGCCGGAATCCTTGAGACCGGCGTCGCGCTTCATCAGCGATTCAGTCAGATCACCCAAGAGACCAGCAACACCGATGAGCAGTCCGAACGCCACACCGGTCAGAGGCCAGGCCGTCCACTGCATCCACATAGCACCCAGGAGTCCGACCAGGATACTGCCGCCAATCCCGAAGATGGCTCCTTCCACGGTCTTCTTGGGGCTGATTCGCGGTGAGAGCCGGGTCTTGCCGAAGGCCTTGCCAAAGAAAAAGGCACCGATATCCGCGGCCCAAATACACGCAAAGGTCAAAAGCAGAAAATACACGCCCTGATCGAGGGCACGCAACCGCACCAGGTAACTGGGGAGCAGACCCGCGTAGAACAAACCCAGCAGACTGGTGGCCATGTCATCAATTGACGGTGGCTCGGCCTCAAACAACAAAGAAAAACAAATCAGCGTTCCCGAGAGCACGAAGACGAGCGTACTCAAGTCCGGGACTGCCTGCTGCACGACAAGCAGGACTAGGCTGAAGACCAGACACAGCCAGGCTGTCGGCCGGTGTCCCTTCCTGTAGACCATCCGAAAATATTCCTGCTGGCCCAGAATCACGAGGACCGCGAGGGCCGCAACAAACCACCACCCTCCCAGATAAATAGCCAGGAGTGCCAGACAAATCAGAACAGTAGCACTCACGATGCGGGAGGTTAGCATTCGACTACTCTAGAAGATTCTTCGGGTTCGAGGAAATATCCGCGGTCTATGTCTCACTGGCAACATGCAGGTCATGTCTGGGTCTATGGCACTTTGCGGGCCGGTGAGTGCAATCATGGCCTGCTGCGTGGGCGCAGCGAGCTGGTTCGCAGCAGCACCCGACCCGGCCGACTGTACTCGGTCCAGGATTGCTATCCGGTGCTGCAGCTTGACCAGAACGCTCAACCCGTCACAGGGGAGCTGTACCAGATTGCTCCCAGGAGCCTTAAGTCTCTAGGCGAGGAGCTTGATCGTCTTGAGGGGATAGACGAGGGATATTACCGGGCAGTCCTGGTCCAGGAACTGGAGGGTCCCTGTGTCATCTATGTTGGCGGAGAGAAACTCCTGCCCTACTGCGAGCCTCGCTACCAGATTGCCGAGGGCGACTGGTGTCGGTACCGTCCAGCCGGGTTACGCTCAAAAGATGAACATCTCGGCGAAGCGGGCTAGGCACCTGGGCGGGTGGCTTGTCCTTGCGCTCATGGTTGGCGGGGCATGGCCAGTAGCGGTGCTGTCCATACCCAAAAGTGAGCAGGTAGCTCAGCAGGTATACAGCCGCTGGCCCGACTTTCCACGCGAGGGCTCCGACCGGCCCGACAGTAGTTTGGTCCGCCGTCTGGCGCTCTACCACACCAAAGTATGTGGCCGTCCCACCACTTCCCGGCTGGACTGGAAACTGACCCTGGCTGACTACCTGGGTGTCAACCTGGCTATGAGCCCCGAGACCTACCCGGAGGCAAACGGAAGACCGGATTTATTAAATGCTGATCGTCGCGCCATTGACCGGTTTACGCGTGCCGAGCGTAACCGGCTGGTCGAGACACTCGTACAGGTCTATTTGCGGCTGTGATCTGGCTTGAAGAAGAGGGTTGGGTGGTCGCTCGCGACGACGAGCGCCAGCCCTATTGCACGCTTGTCGGGGGGATGGGCTGGTCGTTTGAACTCACCGGCGAGGAGACGGCCCATCTAGTTGCCCAGGTAGAGCGGTTGCGGGACCAGGTGCAATTGTGCGCAACCGAACTGATGGAGGAGGAGACGCTGCGCTGCAAGGCCGTCTGTGCGTGGCTTGAGCTGGAGATGACTGGCTTGCCTCAGACTTTCGAACTCAGGCTACGGCTCCTAAGCGGGCGGGGAGCCGAGGGAATCTGGCCGGTCAAGCATGGAAAAGTGGTACTCGAAGCGTTGGGCCGTCTAAGTGACAAGGTTGCTGTCCGTGTCAGCCCCGTGGACAATGAATAACGTATCCAATCAAACCAGCACTGTGAATACCAAGCGTACCGTCTCCGATGTCAAGCGGACTTTCTTCAGCACTTACCCACGACCACTGAACTCGATCTACCGCCGGGTCATCGATGAGTTGCTTGTCGAACTTCATTTGCTGGTCATCAATCAGGATTTTCACTATGACCCTTTGTTCGCGACCGGTCTCACGGTTGCTTACGGGGCCTTGATGGATGGCTACAAGCCGGCAGACCAGCGTGAACCAATCCTGCGGGCGATGTGCAAAGCCCTCGAACTCGAATATGAGCGCATCCAGCAGGATACGCGCCAGTGGCGTAGCCTCGATACCAATGTGCCTGCCCAGGAGGTCCTCGAAGTCCTGGCCGGAACCCGCGAACCGGTTGCAGGCCCCCTCACTGCCGTACGTGTCACTTTTGATGGCATCGCGGATAATACCAATTTCAAATACAGCCGCATGTTCGCCCTCGGGCTCTCGAGCATCGTGGAGCAAGTTGGCCGGGCCGCCCTCCTGGGCGACAAGGACCGCCAGGAGAAGCTACAGCAGATCTGTGAACGGCTGCGTATTGACAGCGGTAAGGTCAAAAAGGACCTGGACTTCTTCAATGCCGTCATCGAACGCATCAAACGCTCCAAAGAGACCATCGACGAACTGGTGCAGTCTGACCGCCGTAAGCGTGAAGAGCGGGCTGCCTCGCAAACTGGCTAGGTACCGCCGTGAGCGATTGTCTGCGTGTGGGGGTGCTCGCTTCAGGTCAGGGGACCAACTTCCAGGTCCTGGTGGACGAGGCTAATGCAGGCAGTATACCTATCCAGGTCGTGGTGCTGGTCTACAACAATCCGGGTGCTTTGGTTGCCAAGCGCGCCCACCGGTCAGGAGTTCCGGCAGTCCTGCTGAACCATCGTCTCTACTCGAGTCGTGAAGCGTTCGACGAAGCTATTGTGGCCACCCTCAAAGCCCATAGTGTCGATCTGGTCGTTATGGCCGGATGGATGCGGGTCGTCACCGGGGTCCTGATCGACCACTACCCGGACCGCCTACTCAACATTCACCCCAGTCTGTTACCTGCCTTTCGGGGCAACCGGGCAATCGAGCAGGCACTTGAATATGGGGTCAAGGTCACGGGTTGCACGGTACACCTGGTCAGGCTCGAAGTCGAT
>JACMIX010000229.1 GCA_014380935.1 Gloeobacterales cyanobacterium ES-bin-141
CATTCCCGACGCAGCCATCTCCGCCGACCTCATCGTCGGCTTCCCCGGCGAGACGGAAGCCCAGTTTGAAAACAGCCTGCGCCTGATCGAAGACCTCGAATTTGACGCCGTCAACACCGCTGCCTACTCCCCACGGCCCGGCACACCGGCAGCCCACTGGCCGGGACAACTGGATGACGACGTCAAACAAGACCGTCTCCAGCGGGTAAACCGCCTGGTCTCCAAGAAGGCCCTCGACCGCTCCGGCCGTTACCAGGGCCGTATCGAAGAAGTGCTGGTCGAAGAAGCAAACGCCCGCTATCCCGGCCAGGTGCTGGGTCGTACCCGCACCAACCGCCTGGTGTTCTTTCAAGGTGAAATCGAGGCGTTGCGCGGCAAACTCGTACCGGTGCTGATACGCGAGTCGCGCGCCTTCAGCCTGAGCGGCACACCGGTTTAGAGACGATGGCACGCGTCTGCATCTTTGGTGGCACCTTCAACCCGGTCCACCGGGGTCATCTCGCCATGGCCCGCGCCGCCCGCGACCAGCACGCACTCGACCTGATGCTCTGGACCCCGGCCGGACACCCTCCCCACAAGCCACTCGCGGGCGGTGCCACCACCCACGAGCGGCTCACGATGGTCGAACTGGCGATTGCCGGGGAAGCCGGGTTCGCTGTCTCACCGGTCGATATTGCCCGCTCAGGCCCCTCTTACGCAATCGAGACCCACGCCCTGCTTGCCGCGCAGTATCCCCTGGCCGAATGGTTCTGGTTGATGGGCGAAGACAGCCTTGCAGACCTTGGCAACTGGTATTGCGCTTGCGAGCTAATCGGGCGCTGTCACTGGCTGGTGGCTCCACGCCCCGGCGACCGCACAGACCTGGACCGTTCAATCGAGCAACTCCAGCAGCACTTTGGCGGTAATTTCAGCGTACTTCGGGAATTCTACTCGGACATTTCCTCAACCCGTGTGCGCGAACAGATCGCCACAGCTCAAAATATCGAAGCGCTTGTACCGGAGATGGTTGCCGCGTTCATCTATAAGAATAAGCTGTATGGGGATCCACCGCGATTGAATTGAAGAAATTCGCATGCTGCGCCTCATCTCCTTAATATCAAGGAAGACACTGTGCAGCCTTACTGAGCAAAATATGCTTATCGATTCAGACTGCAAGTGTGGGCAAGCATTCTCCAAAGCTCAGGATGCTTCCTACCCGAACTTCCAAGCTTAGAGTGGCCTGTCTGCTCAGGATGAATCGGGTTGATTATGTAACAACTTGAGGAAACTGTAATGCAGCATTATGCACGCAAAATCAGTGTCTTTCTACTCAGTGGAGCAGTCCTGATCGGGCTGAGCAGTGGGGTGTGTGCCCAGACTACTACCGGCATGCCAGACTCCCCTGAAACCACAAAGCCGAGCACTCGAACCCCAGCTCAGTCTCCTTCTGACCCCTACAGTCCATCCACACCGGCACCTGTCAGTCCTGCAAACCCCAGCGGCTCTCCGACAGCCGCTCCTGCTACCCAATCGCCTTCTGCGCGCGCTATCGACCTCAATGTGGTCACCGCTCCTCAATTGGTGAAAGCAGGTCTTGACGAACCGTCTGCCAAGCTAATCGTCGAAAACCGACCCTACAGCAGGCCGGAAGAAGTCCTTGAAATCAAGGAGCTTCCAGAGCAGACAAAGTCTGTACTCAAAGCCAATATGAGGCTTCTCAAGGCCAGCACTCCGGCCAAGTAGCGATTGTACGAGGCCTAAACCTCGGCAACTTAATCGAGCCGCTCAGCATGAGAACTGGTGTAGCCGGATTTCTCATGCTGGGTTTATTTTGTATTCACTCGACCGGCGGTGAGCCAGGACGAGCAGTCAAAGGCATTCCAGCAGGTAAAGCGTGTGATCGCCCAGATGGATGGCAGGCCAGTAGGAGCCGATCACCTGATCTAAACGGCTCAACTGCTTAAAAAGGCGGGGCGTACGCTGGACGAGTGCATCCAGGTAGGTGGGCGGCACGCTCACGCCGATGCCGACTGTGCGGATGAGCCGAAACCAGGGAGTGAAGGCGCGTTTTACCTGGTCGGGGCTGTAATAGCGAACAGCAACCTCGGTCCCGCCACCGATAGACGCGAGCACAGTTCCTGAACGCCGGCGCCGGAAAGCTTTGCGGGGTGAGCCGCGTACCAGGTAGCCGAGTATTTCCCAAAGACAGGTGCGCCCGAAAAAACAGAAGGCGGCCTTTGCGCCGGGACGCAGTCTTGAGGCGAGGTCGCGGGCAAAGGCGTCAAGGTCGAGAATGCAGTTGAGGGCGGCGAAATTAGAAAAAGCGCCGTCGAAGTGCTCGTCGAGCATACCAATCTGCTCGGCTGCGAGTACAGCCAGGCGGACACCCGCACCGCAACGGCGGCGGGCAACTTCGACCATGGCGGGAGAGATATCGGTGGCAAGCACCCGAATGCTCCGTGCGCTCAAGGCCGCCGCATCGATGCCGGTTCCGCAGCCCAGTTCGACAAGCGAGTCACCCGCCTGCCAGAGAGTATTGAGCTGTCGCCAGACCTGGGCGCGCTGTAATCGACCGACAGCCGTCTCGGCGTAGCGACGGTCGTAATCCGCAGCCAAAGAGTCGAAGAAGGGTTCTGTCAAGTCTCGTCCTGTGGTAGCCTCAATCTGCGCAGAGGATCCAATCGAAAATGCAAACAGAAGTATTGTGCCTGGGCGAGATGCTCTGGGATTGTCTGGCCGACCAGCCGGACAGGCCGGAGGCCGAGGTCGTCTCCTGGACATCTTATCCCGGCGGTGCACCCGCCAACGTCGCCTGCGCCCTGGCCCGACTTGGCACCGAGAGCACATTTATCGGTTGCCTGGGCGAGGATGAAGCCGGCGACGGATTGCTTGAGACGCTGCGTCACTATCAGGTGAAAACGACTGCCATTCAGCGCGCTGCGCTCCCGACGCGGCGGGTGTACGTGACGCGCACCACAGCAGGCGAACGCTATTTTTCAAGCTTCGGGAGAATACCGGCGGATCAGTTCGCCGATACGCGCCTCGCCAGTGACCAGCTCGACCCGGAGCTGTTCGAGCCCGCCGGCTTTCTGGTGATTGGCAGCCTGATGATGGCCTTCCCAAAGTCGGCGCAGGCGGTCCTGCACGCCCTCGACCTGGCCGACGAACAATTTGTGAAAGTTTTCCTCGATGTCAACTGGCGACCGGTCTTCTGGGAGGAGCCGTCGAAAGCGCTCGAAACCGTGTACGCCCTCATCGAGCGCTCGGACTTGCTCAAGCTCAGTGAAGAGGAGGCCGAGTGGCTGCAGCTTCCGACCCTCGATACTCTGGGCAAGCGCTTCGACCACCTCGAAGGCATCTTCATCACCCGCGGAGCGC
>JACMIX010000230.1 GCA_014380935.1 Gloeobacterales cyanobacterium ES-bin-141
CGCGTCGAGGGACCGAGATCGGCGTGGAAGACAACCCGCTCCAGGTAGCGCAGGTACTGCACGTGAAGTGGGGCATCGAGGCCGTATTTTGCGTTGAGCTTCTCGATTACCGCAGGCGGATAGGAGCGCTCACTCGCAAAGGGATTGCCCGGTGCGAGGCGGACCAGGAAGAAGCTGATCGTGATGACAATAAACAGGACCGGAATGGCGAGCAATAGGCGTCGAAGGATGAATTGCAGCATAGATAGGTCCTGAAGGGGTCAGCGGCGGCGTGCGAGTTCGGTCTTCTGCCAGTCGCGGTCAATGGACACGTACTTGAGCGGGTGCTGGTCGAGCAGGTTAGGGTACCAGCCCCGTACCCACGGCTTTTTAAGGTAGGTCAGGGCCTGGTAGAAGATGGGTACGATTGGGGCCTGCTCGATCATGTACGCTTCCGCCTCTTGCAGGAGGCGACTGCGCTTGCGCTCGTCGGGCTCGGCGTTGGCCTCGGCCATCAAACGGGTGTACTTGGGGTCTACCCAGCCGGGGTGGTTGTTGAGGGTGTCCTCGGTGAACAAATCCAGGAACGTACTCGGGTCAATGTAATCGCCTATCCACGCGTCGCGCGCCACATCGAAGTCTCGCCGTTCGCGGCGGGCCTGGAAAGTCTGCCACTCCTCGTTTTGCAACTGAACTTTGATGTTGAGCTGCTCCTTCCACATCCGCTGCACGGCCTGGGCCACATTGCGGTGGTTCTCAAGCGTGTTGTAGTAAATGGTAATGGTCGGGAAGCCCTTACCATCCGGGAAGCCTGCCTGGGCGAGAAGTTTGCGGGCTTTCTGCGGATCGTGTTTGGGTCCGGGTAGGGGCACATACCCCGGCACACCGGGCGGTACAAAGGTGTAAGCGGGAATCTCCCCACGACCCACGTACTTGTAGGCGATGTCTTCTTTGTTGACGGCCAGGTTCAGCGCCTGCCGCACCCGGATGTCATTGAAGGGTTTGCGCCTGACGTTGAGGTCATAGTAGTAGGTCGTGAATTGGGGACCACCCTGGTAATCCTTTTTCTGGCGCAACTCTCGAATCAGCGGGGGCGGCAGGTAGTTGGTGATCATGGTGTCGATTTCACCGGCCCGGTAGAGATTAGCGTTCTGGGATTCCTCGATAATCGGAATCAAGTAAACCTTGTCGAGCTTGACGCTTTCGCGGTCCCAGTAACGGGGGTTACGGCCCAGGACTACCTGACTGTAAGGAGTATGTTCAATGATCTTAAAGGGACCATTGCCGACAAAGTTTTTGGGCTTGGTCCAGTTGCCTTCGCCGTACTTTTCAATGACATGACGGGGAACAACTGTGAAGGCATAGTGGGGCGTCATCTTCGGGAAGAAAGCGGTCGGCTTCTCCATCTCGATGCGCAGGGTGTAATCGTCCACGGCCTGTACTCCAAGGTCCACGGGCGTGTAGGGCACTAATTGCTTGCCATCCGCGAGACGGACCAGGGACGGGGCGCTCTCCAGTTGGGCCTTGCTCACATAGGTATCAGGCTCCGCATCACCCTCGGTAAAAGAGACGACCTGGCCGTTGCTGTCCTTGAGCTGATATTGACCAACATGTTCTAGATCTGATTTGGCAACCGGAACTACTTCGCCGGTTGCCTGCAACTGCACGATGCGCCGGGCGCGCTTGAGCTCGGCCTCAGAAGTGATGAGGTCTTGCCCCGATTGCGGGTCCGCCACGAACTTGCCGGTGCTCGCATCCTTGAGGCGAGCTTTGCCCTCGGCGATGACCAGACCATTCTTGACGTAGTACATCAGGCTTGCGTAGGGAGCAGCGGTCTCAGGATCGATAATGCGCCGCCAACTGTAGACGAAGTCATCGGCGGTGATGGGTTTGCCGTCGCTGAAAGTAATCCCTTTGCGCAGATGAAAAATCCAGACTTTTGCCCGCTCCTGCGATTCCCAACGGGTAGCCATGGCAGGAACCGGCGCGAGGGTCCTGGGATTGTAAGTGGTCAGCCCCTCGTAAATATTCATCATGATCGTGTTCTCTGGGATACCCGCTGTCTTGTGGGGATCAGACGAGCGCGGTTCGGCACCGTTGCCGATGCGGAGAATATTCTCCTCGGGTGGCACCAGACGACCGAAGTACACCTCATTTGCGGAGAGACTACAACCTGTCAGTGTCAGGGCACCGCAGGCAGCCAGAATTAACTTGGTTAGATCACAGGAGTTTGCGTTCACGGAGGTGATAACGGAGTCCCTGGGCCATGACATGAATGCGGAAATTCGTCGCGCTCAGCGGGTGGTGAGCGGGAATATCAACAACATTGTTATAGGTCAATTCACTCCCATCGACAATGGTTACCGTCCCCTGACCGATAACCTCCAGCAGGCCGTCACGCTGCAGAATAATCGCCGTGTTCTCGTCGATACCGATTCCGGTGCAGTAGGGCCTGGAGGCGATGGCGGTCATCAGACGGGGGAGCCGGTTGCGGTTGTGAAAGTGCTGATCGATGATTACGTTATTTAGAATCCCGAGCCCGACTGAAAGTTCCACCATTTCACGCTTGGGGGATTCGCCGCTGTAGCCGCGCGAGATCATGCTGTCACCCATGGCGGATGCCCCGGCACTGGTCCCGGCAATCACCAGGCGACCCGTCTGCCATTCCTCCTGCATCTTACGAGCCATGTCCGTGTCGGCCAGCAAATTGGCAAGGCGCAACTGATCACCCCCGGTCATGAAGATGCCCGTGCTGAGGGCGACCAGGTCAACCACCCAGGGGCTTTGTGCCTCCAGGCGGCTGCTCACATTTAAGATGCGCACCCAATCAGCACCCATCTGCTCGAACAGCAGGCGGTAAACCTCTGCCAGAATCTCGGGCATACTCGATGCCGTGGGAATGATCAAAATGCGTGCCTGCTCTGCCCCGGCGTATTGGTGAAAGGCTCTGAGAATGGTCTTCTCACGCTCTTTGTCCTCTGCACCGCCAATCACAATCAACGGGTTGCCGACTGGTACGGGGGCCTGCTGTTCTATCATGTCCGGCAGTTGGTGTACCAAAGGCCCTTCACCTTCCCGGCAAAAAATTAACAGGGATTCAGTATAACTTAAAGCTTTGGCGAAAACCCGACCGGGTAAGGTCTCTACCCGAAGGAACTAGATTTCGCCGTTGACCTGAATGGTAGTATAAGTGCGTCCATAAGTGAGACAGGATATACCCCGTGATCGAGACGGTGTTGATTGTCGATGATGAGGATTTGATCCGGGAAACCGTGGCCCTTGCCCTCAATGACGAGGGATATGGTGTGATGCAGGCCCAGGATGGACGCCAGGCCCTTGAGCTAACCCGGCAGGTAGACAAGCTCGATTTAATCGTGCTGGATCTGATGCTTCCTTACTTGAACGGTCTTGACCTTTGTCGCTTACTGCGTAAAGAAGGAAATGCCGTACCAATCTTGATGCTCACCGCCAAAGGCAGCGAAACTGACCGCGTAGTCGGCCTTGAAGTCGGGGCGGACGACTATCTGACCAAGCCCTTCGGCATGCGCGAACTCATCGCCCGCTGTCGTGCGATCCTGCGTCGTCAGGCCCGGATGCAGGCCCCGGGCGATAATACCGAGACGCTGCATTGTGGGGATATCTTGATGAACCTACAAGAATGCCGGGTCCTGGTGCGCGACTTGGAGGTGAGCCTCTCGCCGAAGGAGTTCCGTTTACTGGAGCTGTTCATGCGCAACCCTCGCCGTGTCTGGTCGCGCGAGCAGTTGCTTGAGCGAGTCTGGGGACCTGACTTCATGGGTGACAGCAAAACCGTCGATGTCCATATCCGCTGGCTGCGCGAAAAGCTCGAAAAAGACCCGAGCCATCCCGAATATCTGGTTACCGTGCGCGGCTTCGGTTACCGTTTCGGCTAACTGAGTCCGGGTTCAATCCTCCTCGACCACGCGACCCGGACTGATCATCGAAATGCCCTGCCCGGATGAGGTACTGACCATGACGGCTTCGACGATGGGCAGACTCGCACCTTTGAGAGCTTTCCACTTGACCAGAAAGTTTGCACCGGAGCCGCCGCTCGTATCGTCCTGTTCCACAAAGAAATCCGCCGTCGCCATCGGAGGAATCTGCAAATCTTTCTGGGTATATTCCTTGACCAGGAAGCCTTCTGAGTTGTAGTAACGCACCGATGTGACCAAAATTGGTTCTTTGAGGCTGGTGTTGCGAATGCTGAGTGTTGCCGCGAGCAGGTGTTGCCGGCCGTCGAGGTAGTACACGTGCGAATAGACAGGCACGTAGACAGTCTTGCCAGCTCCAGATGCAAAAGCCTCGAGAGGTCGTAATGCCTGTGTGTCCGCAAACGTGGGCGGCAGTTGAGTCAGTTCTTCTACGGGCGGCGGGCCGCCGGGTTGAGCAACTTCACTTCGTTGGGCTGTACAGGCCCCGAGCAGACCTGCTGCTAGCAGTAGACAGACGGTCCGGACGGCCTCTATTCGTATCATGAGCGTTTCCTATCGTGTGCAGTAGCAATCACACTTGCCTGGTATCTTGTAGCTAGGTCGGGTGAGTGTGAGGGGGATTGCATGTTGTATCCGCTTATGGCAGGCTGCGCCGTGGGAGTTCTGGTCAGTAGTCTGGTGTGGATGCAGCGGGAGCGGCGTTTGCGCTCTGAGATCGAGCACGAGCTTCCGGCGGGTGACAACAATCTCACCTTGGGCCTACGCCTACAACAGGTGTTGGCCGATAGCGAGGCCTCCAGGTACAAGTCCGAGCAGCGTCTACAAGAGTGTAAAACCATTTTGAGAGCGGCACCGATTGGTTACTTGCTGCTCGACCGGGATAATCAGCTCGTCGAATACAACGCGTCTGCGGCGGCATTTTTAGATATTCGGGATTGCTGGTCCGCCCAGGGAATGTTGCTTGGTCACATGCACTCCGAGGAGCTCGACGAGCTTGTCCTAAAAGCCCGGCAGACCCACGCTACGCACAAACACCAGTGGACGCTCTCGACTGAGACCCGCGAAATAGCTGTTACCGGCACGGCGGTCTGCCTGCATAGCGAGCAGGTGTGCGTATTCATCGAGGACCGCAGCGAAGTGGACCGCTTGCTCCAGCAGCGCGACCGCTGGGTCGGGGACGTGGCCCACGAACTGAAGACACCGCTCACCTCGATTCGTCTGGTTGCCGAGCTGGTTCTACCCCGCATCGACCAGGCGCAACGCTCCTGGGTGGAGCGTCTACTGCGCGAAGTTCACCGTCTCGAGATGCTGATCCAGGACCTGCTCGACCTCAGCCAGTGGGAAGCGGGTTCTGAAGAACTCTTCTACGAACCCGGTGTTGATCTGGTCCGTCTCATCAAGGAGACCTGGAGCAGCCTTGAGCCCCTCGCCGCCCGCCGCGACACACTCATGGAGTGGCAGGGGCCATCCACCGCCGTTGTCTGGGGAGACGAGAGCCGTCTGTACCGGGCGTTGCTCAACCTGCTTGACAATGCCATCAAGTACAACCCTCCCCATGAACCGTTCTACATCCGTCTGGGCGTCGAAGATGAATGGGTCCATTTGGAAATTATCGATCACGGACCGGGTTTCCCACCCAAGGACCTCGAACGGGTTTTCGAGCGCTTTTACCGGGCAGACCCGGCCCGTGCCCGTCAGACCGGTGGGACTGGTCTGGGGCTTGCAATTGTGCGACAAATCATCGAAGCGCACCACGGCACCATCCTGGCTCGCAACCATCCAGAAACGGGCGGTGCCTGGCTGAGCATCGATCTACCTGTCAACATTCCACCTGAGCAAAAAGGTTAAGGGTCTGGCCTCGAAGTAGTGAGGATCAGGTCATTCTTCTGCCTCTACCTTTGAGCCGGAGAGCATGCCAGCCAGTTGGGTCTCGCGGCGTCTTTTGAAATTAGCAACCACCGGTAAGAGCGCCAACAAACCCAGGGCCGCCACTCCCCCCAGAATGCCCCAAGTGCCGCCCGACAATGCATCCTGGCCGCTGGCACCCAACCACGTATAAATTACCGTCCCCGGAAGAATACCTAGGAATGTTCCTAGGCAAAAGTTCTTGAGCGATATTCCCGTCAGACCAAACAACGAATTGAGCACGTTGAACGGCAGCAACGGTGTCATCCTGAGCGAGAGCACATACCAAAACGCGTCCTGCTGCAAGCCTTGCTCAAGCCGCGCCAATCTCCCCCCCCCGGACAACTTAGCCTGTACCCAATCGCGCGCCAGGTAACGGGCGATCAAAAATGCTCCCGTGGCTCCAAGGACCGCCTGGGCAATCGCCACAGCCGAACCCAGGACTACTCCGAACAAGGCCCCACTAATGATCGTCAGGATGACCGCGGGTGCCCCGAGCGCAATCGCCGCCGCGGCCATGATCAGGTAGCCGGCTGGTGCCCATGCCCCGAGTGCCCCCAAAGCCCGGGAAATCACCTGTTGGTCGAATACTCCACGCAGCGGGGTAAAACTGACCGCCGCGACAACCCCGGCTATGAGCACAACCAGGATTAGGGGTCTCCACCAGGATTTGCGCACGTAACCCACCATTTACATAAACTAAGGCTGAAGCACTTACCACCTTCCCGATTTTATCTTCTCGCGGGCACTGCGATAGGATCTCTCCACACCAGGAAAGAGGATACACAGGATGCAGCCAGGTCTGCTTGTCTCCATACACATCGCAGTCGGACCGGAGGAGCCGATGCAGATCGTTCAGCACACGCGTGCCGTGGCTGGTAAGGGCTTAGAAGGAGACCGTTACTTCTACGGCATCGGCACCTTTTCAGGCAATGGTGGACCCGATCGGGAGATAACTCTGATCGAACTGGAAGCGATCGAGGCTTTTGAGCGGGACTACGGCGTGCAACTAGATGCGGCGGACGCACGCCGCAATCTGGTCACCCGTGGGGTGGCGCTCAACCATCTGGTGGATCGTAAGTTTAAGGTCGGGCAGGCTACTCTCCAAGGTATTCGCCTGTGTGAGCCCTGCAACCACCTCACCCGAGTGATTGGGCGGCAGACAATACCCGGTTTAATTCACAGGGGTGGTTTGCGGGCACAAATTCTGACCGACGGCCTGATTCAGGTGGGTGATCCGGTTGAAGTACTCTGAAGGTTAGGAGCGCTTGACCTGAGCCCAGACGCGTGTCGGTAATCCCCAAACATATATAAAGCCCTCCGCCGCCCGGTGGTCAAAGGCATCACCCCCGGAGTAGGTCGCGAGGTCTGCGTCGTAAAGCGAGTAAGGGCTTTTGCGCCCGACGACAACGGCGTTGCCGCGTTGCAGACGTACCCGTACCGTTCCGGTCACGGTGCGCTGAGTAAAGTCGATGAAGCTATCGAGCGCTCCGCGCAATGGGCTGTACCAGAGGCCGTTGTAAACCATCTGAGCGTAGGTGTCCTCCATTCCGCGCTTGTAGCTGCTCACCTCACGCGGCAGCGTCAAGGCTTCGAGGGCCTGATGGGCAAGAATTAGCAGCACCCCGGCGGGGCACTCGTAGATTTCGCGCGACTTGATGCCCACCAGTCGGTTCTCGACCATGTCGATACGGCCTACCCCGTGATCACCCGCGAGCCGGTTTAGTTCCGTCACCAGCCTCACCGCGTCCATGCCCTTACCGTCGATCGCCACCGGCACTCCCCGGTCGAACTCGATCTCCACGTAGGTCGGCTCGGCCGGTGTGTCGTGGATGGCACGCGTCATTGCATAGATCTCCTCGGGCGGCTCGAGCCACGGGTCTTCAAGACTTCCACACTCGATGGAGCGCCCCAGTAAGTTGAAGTCGAACGAGTAGGGAGATTTTTTGGTAACCGGGGCCGGAATGCCGTGGCGCTCCCCGTAGGCAATCGTCTCCTCGCGGGACATACCCCACTCACGGGCCGGGGCCAGAACTTTCAGCCGTGGATTGAGTGCGGCAATCGACACATCAAAGCGGACCTGGTCGTTACCCTTGCCGGTGCAGCCATGGGCTACCGCGTCCGCCCCGACCGCCTTGGCACACTGAACCAGCAGGCGCGCGATTAAAGGCCGGGCCAGGGCCGTGGCAAGCGGATAGCGTCCCTCGTAGAGCGCATTGGCCCGCAGAGCCGTAAAAGCATAATCAGCGACAAATTCTTCGCGCGCGTCCTGAACAATGGCCTGAACGGCCCCGGAACGCAGCCCTTTTTGGCGTACCGCTTCAAGGTCCTCCCCCTGACCGAGGTCCACGGCGAGGGCAACGACCTGTTCCACTCCCCACTCGTTCATTAAATAGGGAATACAGACCGATGTGTCCACACCGCCCGAGTAAGCAAGTACAACTTTTTTCGCCCGTGCCATGGCCATTCCTCTGCGATCGTCCAGAGCTATCTTACTACCGGCTGTCGGCCTACATTTCCAGAAAAACCACGTTTGCTGACATTCACAATATTTTCATAATCAAATAATGACCGCGATACACGTCCGCAAGCATAAGTAATATCACTGAAAATTCCGTGTTATTACTGATAGTTTGTCAGCTAACTTCGATTAATCTATGCATATCACAGGTCTCCCCTATTGCAGGGAATAAGTGTGGCAACAGCTCAAAAATTTTTCAATGAAATCGAGCAGGAATTAGGGGTAGGAATGGTACCTCGCCTGTTCAAGTTGCTCGAGGATCAGCCGGTCCTCCTGGGTCACATATGGGGTCAGTTTCGAATGGTAGTCCTTCAGGGCAGCCTGCCGAGGATTATCAAGGAAATGGTCGGCCTCGTAATCGCAACTGCGACCCATTGTGATTACATACGCGTCGTTCACCTGCACAGCTTGTCGATTCAAGGAGTCGATGAACGGACCCTCAAGCTCTTCAGAGAGGGTAACTACACTGCTACCGAACTGAGTAGCGCTACCCGTGCCGCGTTGCGTTTCGCCGACAGCAGCGCTGAAACCCGTGCTGCCTATGTGACTGAGGCCTGGCCTGAGTCGCGTGCACAGACTGCCAAGGCCCTCGCTGAAACCGACCTTGATGAGGTAGAGACAGCCGAACTCGTGCTGACAGTAGCCTTATTCGAGCAGCTCTGCACGATTGCAAACCTGCTGGTTCTTGACCCGAGCCAACCGTGAAAGACGGCGATCAGACAGGCAAATTGAGCTTTTGAGGAAGACCTCATGGTGATGCAAGCCGACCGTTCGCCGCTAGTTGATGGACCGCTATTAATACTGGCCGAGATGGCTAGCGAATTCACCGGTACTACTAGTATCAATGATTTGCAGCGTATCTTGAGTCGCCGGTTGCGTTGGCTGCTCGACTTTGATCGTTGTACCCTCGCGGTCTGGTCCGAACCGGCAGACGAACATTACTCGCTCTATGAGATTACCAACCCAAAGCAAGCACGCCAGTGTTCGCCCGAACGCGTTGCACTGGCGGAAGGCGGTTGGCCAAGTTTGGTAATGCTGGAGTCCAAGCCTTATTTGTTAGATGACATGACGGGACCCAGCCTGTTGAATGTACCTCGTGTCGGTATTCATCAGGGGATCAGTACCCAGGCCCGTTCTTTATTGATGTTACCGTTGCGCTTCGGGAATCGTACCCTCGGCAGTCTAAACTTCAGCTCCAACGTCCCAGGCACCTACTTTCAGTCCAACGCCTGGCCCAATCTTGCCAATCTTCTGTGCGCTCAACTCGGAGGACAACTCGGCTCCATCCTGTCCTTGCAACGCACGGCTGCCCTGGTGCGCGATATGGAGCTTGCTCAAATGCAACTACAGACAGAGAGAGACCTCGCAGCCCAAAAAGTGGAGCACCTGAAGCGACAAATGCAGGAGTTGCACAGCCTCAATAGGCTCAAGGACGATTTTTTGTGCACGGTCTCGCACGAGTTGCGTGCTCCTCTCACCAACATCAAGATGGCCATTCGTCTGCTTGCGCGGGTGGGATCGCAGTCTCAGCGCGATCGTTACCTACAAATCCTTGAGAACGAGTGCAGCCGCGAGGTCGAATTGATTAATGATTTACTGGATTTACAACGCCTTGAGGCCGGGGCCAAACTCCCTACCTTTGAAGTCATCCACTTGCAAGACTGGCTGCCTCAATTGCTGCAACCCTTTCAATCGAGGACGCAAGAACGCGCTCAACGATTCTCCGTTCAGGTTCCCCAAGGCTTATTGTCCCTGGTCGCCGACCGCTCAAGCCTGGCACGCATTTTAGTAGAACTGCTCAACAACGCCTGCAAGTACACCCCGGCCGGGAGCGAAATCATGATGCGTATTCGCCAGAGCCCAGTTGAGGGCAGCGAGACGCTTGTAACCGAATTCACAGTCAGCAACCGCGGTCCCGAAATCCCGGCCAACGAACTAGAGCATATCTTTGAGAAGTTTTACCGCCTTCCCGGTTACGATCAGTGGAGTGAGGGGGGGAGTGGGCTCGGGTTGACCCTGGTCAAGAAACTGGTTGAGCAGTTGAAGGGTCGCATCCGTGCGACAAGCAATCGGGGTTGGACGACCTTTGCCGTGCAGATCTACCCCAACCGTCCTACGTAGCACGCCGTCAAACATCTATATATAAAAGACATGTTATGAGCCTGCGTATTTATGGCAATCGCCTGTTGCGCACTCCCCAGGGCCTGACGGTCCGGCCTACTGCCGGACGAGTACGCGAAGCGGTGTTTGGACGTTGGTTTGAACAGGTGGAAGGGTGTCGGTGGCTCGATTTGTGCGCCGGTGCCGGGACGATGGGTGCCGAGGCACTCGCCCGCGGTGCTGAAAGTGCCCTGGGTATCGAGCAATCCCGTGCCACGGCCCAGATCGCCACGGCCAACTGGCAAAAGGTGGCTCCCGGCCGTGGGGACATCTGGACAGTAGACGTCAGAACCGGGCTTGCACGCCTGGCAAATACCGGGCAGTTCGATCTCATTTACTTCGACCCGCCCTACCAGAGTGGCCTTTACTTGCCGGTTCTAGAAGCGATTGACCATCACGGACTACTGGCCCCGACCGGTGAAATGGCAGCTGAACACGCCTGGGACGCGCCCCCCGGGCCACCTGGACTGGGACTGGTGTGTGTCGATCGACGGGTTTATGGCCGGACAGCCGTCAGCTACTACCGGTCCGTGACCTCCCCAATACCCGCAGCAATACTGAAAGACACTTCGGATGAATGTGGATGATTATTGCGGGCGTATCTTTGCAAACTAAGGAAGACGCGCAACAGGTTATAGAATAGGCATTGCTGCCCCTTGACTCGCTGACACTGCCTTTTATTTCGTAGCTTCTAACTACCCTCCCCCCTCAAACAGAATGCAAACTATTTTTCAGTCCGTGCAGGTGACTTTTCGGTACGCCGTTTGCTTCACAAACGGCCTGTTCGGCCCGGAGAACCCCTTGCTCGAAGAAGTTATCCGCGCTCAAAGCGATAGCCTGCCCACCAAGGTTTTCTTCATCGTGGATGGAGGGGTTGCACTGCACCACCCCGGCCTGTCAGGTGAGATCGAGTCTTACTGTCGCTACCGTACCCAGTTACTCACCCTGGTCCAGGCTCCGCTTGTAATGGAGGGCGGCGAATGTGCCAAGAACGACCCGGCCAATGTCGAAGTCGTGTACGAAGCTATTCACCGTCTCGGGCTCGACCGACACTCCTACATCGTCGTCGTGGGCGGCGGCGCGTTGATCGATATGGTCGGGTATGCAGCCGCGACAGCTCATCGCGGTGTGCGTCTCATCCGTGTCCCAACAACGGTCCTGGCTCAGAACGACTCCGGTGTCGGAGTCAAAAACGGCATCAATGCCTACAACAAAAAAAACTTCCTGGGCACCTTCGCACCTCCTGCGGCGGTCCTCAACGACTTTGACTTTCTTTGCACCCTCTGTGAGCGCGACTGGCGTAGCGGCATGGCGGAAGCTGTCAAAGTAGCACTGATCAAGGATGCAAAATTCTTCGAATTCATTGAGGAACACGCCGGTGTCCTCTCCGGCCGGGATATGCCCGCCATGGAGCACTTGATCCACCGGTGTGCGCAGTTGCATCTTGAGCACATCGCCGGTAGCGGCGATCCCTTTGAATTCGGTTCCTCCAGACCCCTGGATTTCGGCCACTGGGCCGCTCATAAACTCGAACCCCTCACGGGTTACACATTGCGCCACGGCGAGGCAGTCGCCGTGGGCATCGCTCTTGATACAACCTACGCCTACCTGTCGGGGTTGCTGGCCAAGTCCGATTGGCAGCGGGTGCTGAATGTGCTCCTGGCTCTGGGGCTTGCGGTTCATACACCCGAACTTAGTCTTTACCACGACCGTACTGATGCACGCTGCATCTTGCAGGGCTTGAACGAGTTCAGGGAACACTTGGGAGGCAAGCTCACGATCATGCTACTTGCAAGGATTGGGCAGGGTATCGAGGTGCATGAAATGGATGAAGACAAAATCATCGAGAGCATCGAGCTACTGGCGCACTATCAGATCCAGCCATCTCAAGAACCATGTCGAGAACAGACTCCGGCTCTTGTTTACTGAGGCGAAACAGGTCTCATGTCCCCATACGATTTTGATCTGGCCCCGGTGAGCAGTCTACTGCGTTGCTGGCTCACGGAGCAGGCTGCTCCGGGGATGGCTTGGGTTGAGGATAAATGCAAACAAATCGCCGAGGGTGTTCCCGAGCGGGTATTTTTTGCTGCTTTCAGTGCCGTACCGCGCCATACGGGTAAGCAGGGACTCAAACTCACGACCCCGGACCTGGATGCCGCCTCTCGGGCGCGGACAGACTGGTCTCCCGGCCACTGGAGTGTGGACCAGGTAGCCCGTACCCTTCTGGTCCTGGCACTACCCGTTCAAGAATACAAAAGCTACAGTGCTGTGCTCGATCGGGTTTTCGGGGCCGCAGACGTCGGTGAGGCAGTCACCCTGTACCAAAGCCTACCCCTTTTGCCCTATGCCCGACATCATCAGGCTCGTGCGGCCGAGGGGGTGCGCAGCAACATGAGTGCGGTTTTTGAGGCTGTTGCCCTGCGCAACCCCTACCCAGCTGAATCTTTTGATGAGCTGGCCTGGAACCAGATGGTCCTGAAGGCACTCTTCGTGGGTAGTCCTTTGCATCTCATTTTGGGGCTCGACGCACGGGCCAACCAGGTACTTGCCCTGATGCTCGTAGACTATGCCCATGAGCGGTGGGCAGCAGGACGGACGGTACCGGCAGAGCTCTGGCGGCCGGTGGGTCCCTTTGCTGCGGGTACGGTCCTGGATGACCTTGAACGGGTCCTCGCGGATCTTGACCCTGGGCAACGGGCAGCAGCAGCCCTCGCCTGCGCACAATCGCCTCAACCGAGAGCACGGGAGTTGCTTGAACAGCACCCGGACCTGTATGCATCCATTCGCGACGGTCACTTAAGCTGGAATGGCCTCGCAGGTCAAACCGCGTCCTACAACCGGAGATAAACCATGGCGACTGACAAGCCGATGTTCATCGATCCCCATATTCACATGACCTCCCGTACCACCGATGACTACCAGGCGATGCGCTCGGCGGGTATTGTCGCCGTGATCGAGCCTGCTTTCTGGTTGGGACAACCTCGTACTACCGTGGGCGCGTTCAAGGACTATTTCAGCAGTCTGGTGGGCTGGGAGCGTTTTCGGGCCAGCCAGTTCGGCATCCGCCACTACTGCACGATTGGCCTCAACTCAAAAGAAGCCAACAACGAAGCCCTGGCCGAGGAGGTCATGGAATTGCTACCTCTATATGCTTGCAAGGAGGGAGTGGTAGCAATCGGTGAAATTGGCTACGACGATATGACCGAGGCAGAAGACAAATATTTTCGCCGACAACTCGAACTTGCCCTCGAACTCGATATGCCGGTGCTCATCCACACCCCTCACCGCAACAAAAAGGCAGGCACCAGCCGCAGCATGGACGTCTGCATCGAGCATGGGCTTGACCCCGCCCGAGTGATTGTTGATCACAATAACGAAGAGACGGTCCGAGAAACGCTAGATCGGGGGTTCTGGGCTGCTTTCACGATCTACCCCAAAACCAAGATGGGCAACGAGCGGATGGTGGAGATCGTTCGCCAGTATGGCTGCGAGCGTATCATCGTTGACAGCAGTGCCGATTGGGGTGTGAGTGATCCCCTGGCTGTCCCCAAGACCGCTCAGTTGATGCAGGTACGCGGTATTCCGGAGTCTCATATTCAAGCTGTTTGTTACGGCAATGCGCTTACGGCTTACGGGCAGAGTGGACAGATGCAGGAAGATGACTGGCTTGCACCGGCACCGGTCGATCAGCGCCTCCTCTACGACGGCAGTTCGGTCCTGCGCGGACAGGAACCGCTCATCGAAGCCGACCGGAACTATGCACTCATCGAGTAGGGGCGACAAACGATGCGCATCGGGAGCGAAGGGTTTTTTGAACTCACCTACTGCACAAATATCCACCCGGCCAATGGCTGGGATGCGGTCGAGGCGAGCCTGCAAAACTATGCCCCCGCCCTCAAGGCCCGCATCGCACCCGGTGTTCCCTTTGGTATCGGCTTGCGCCTTTCGGGAGTGGAGAGTTACGAATTGCTCAGTGAGGATCGTCTTGAACGGTTCCGAGGCTTCCTCGAAACCCAGGGGCTCTATGTCTTTACCCTGAACGGATTTCCCCACGGACCATTTCACCACCAATCAGTCAAGGCCGATGTCCACGCACCGGACTGGCGCACGGAGGAACGTGTCCAGTACACTCTGCGGCTGGTACGCATTCTGGCCAGTCTGCTCCCGGAGCAGACGGAGGGCGGTATCTCGACTAGCCCGCTCTCCTACAAAGCCTGGATCGATGTCGGTGATCCCGCAGTGTGGGAGCACCTGACCGGCAACATCGTGCGGGTTGCCGAGGCTCTAGTACATTACGCACGGCAGGGCAAGCAGATCCACCTCGATATTGAGCCCGAGCCGGACGGCCTGCTTGAGAACAGTCGCGAGGTAGTTGATTTCTATCAGAACTGGTTGCTGGGTGCCGGTGCAAAGATGCTGGCCGGGGTACTCGGTGTCCCGGTAGAGACGGCGCAGAGCTACCTACTCAACCACATCCGTGTCTGCTGGGACACCTGCCACATGGCAGTTGCTTACGAAGACCCCGTAGAGGTGCTGGAGCGTTTCGAGCGCTCGGGTATTCGGGTCGGCAAAGTACAGATAAGCTCCGCGCTGAAGGTTCTACTCTCGGACGCTCCCCAAGAACGCACCCGGCAGGAGCAGGCTCTACGACCTTTTGCCGAATCGACCTACCTGCACCAGGTTATTCAGCGCAACCACGACGGCACCTCCTGTCAGTATCCTGACCTGGGTGATGCCCTGGCAAAGATAGATGATCCCCGGGCAGCTCAGTGGCGCATCCACTTTCACGTACCCATCTTCATCGAGCACTACGGAAGCTTCCTCTCAACTCAGGAGGACATCCGGCGTGTCCTCGCGCTGCTGCGCGAACGCCGGTTCAGCCGTCACCTTGAGATCGAGACCTATACCTGGGAAGTGCTGCCGCCCGCTTTAAAGCAAGACCTGGGCGATTCGATTGGTCGCGAGTATGGGTGGGTGCTCGATGTCTTCAACTGATCGCAAGCTCAGTTCCTCGCCCTGGCAGCAGTTACAGGGCTACCTGACCCTCGCCCGCATCTCCAACAGCCCGACCATCGCAAGCAACGTGCTCACCGGGGCCGCCTTGGCCGGTGTGCTCGTACCCGACCGCACGACTGGCCTGGTTGTGGTTGCGATGGTGCTTTTTTACACGGCGGGCATGTTCCTCAACGACCTTTGCGACTACGAGATCGATTGCCAAGAGCGGCCAGAGCGTCCGTTGCCCTCGGGCACCGTCTCGCGGTCGGCGGCAGCGGTTGCCGTGGCAGTCCTTTTTAGCCTCGGCAGCTTGATACTCTGGTTCGTCGGCCTCGCGGCCTTTGTGAGCGGTCTGGCCCTCATCGCCGTAATTTGTGCCTACGACGTCTGGCACAAGACGAACCCGCTCAGCCCACTCGTCATGGCCACGGCCCGGTTGCTCGTTTACGTGACCGCGTTTTGCGCCTTTCAAACGCAAGTTGCGGGCACCCTGCTCATCCCGGCAAGTGTCGTACTGGCACTTTATCTGGTTGGGCTGACTTACATCGCCAAGACCGAGCGACTCGGCCTGACCAGTTACTGGCCCGCAGCCGCTCTTTTTGCACCGTCTATCTGGTTCGCCCTGCAGGGACCCGAAGCTACAATGCTGCCGTTGCTAGCACTGTTCACGGGCTGGGTCGTCTACTGCATCACGCTTGTATACAACACCCGCGACATTGGTGGAGCTATTGGCCGTCTGATCGCCGGGATCGCGCTGGTTGACGGTCTGGCCCTGGCAGGGGCAGGCGCGCCGAGCGGTGTCCTCCTGGCCCTGGTCGCCTTTGGTGCGACGTTGTTTTTGCAGCGCTACATCAAGGGAACCTGAGCGTGCACAGAACCGTTGTGATCAACGTCGTCGGACTGACTCCGGGCCTGCTCGGATCGACGCCCCGTCTTTCGGCTTTTGCAAACGCAGGAAAAATGGCCGCCATCAAAGCCGTTCTGCCAGCCGTCACCTGCACAGCCCAGGCGACCTACCTGACCGGCACAACCCCGGACGCGCACGGCATTGTCGCCAACGGCTGGTATTTTCGTGACGAGTGCGAGACAAAGTTCTGGAGACAGTCCAACAAACTCGTCCAGCGCCCCAAGATCTGGGAGGTGGCCCGTTCGATTGATCCCGGCTTCACCTGCGCTAACCTCTTTTGGTGGTACAACATGTACTCATCGGTGGACTACGCGGTCACACCGCGGCCCATGTACCCGGCCGATGGACGAAAAATTCCCGACATCTATACCCAGCCCGCCGATTTGAGGCCCGCGCTTGTTCGTGAACTTGGTCCTTTTCCACTGTTTGAATTTTGGGGGCCTAACACTTCGATCCGCTCGACTCGGTGGATTGCCGATGCTGCTATGTGGGTCGAGCGACACCACAGCCCCACGCTGACGCTCATTTATCTGCCCCACCTGGACTACTGCCTCCAGCGGCACGGCCCCGATTCCAAACAGGTACACGCAGACCTGAGCGAACTCGATACGGTAGCAGGCGAACTCATCGACCACTACCGTGCGCGTGGTGTCCGGGTGATCGTGCTGTCGGAATACGGCATTACCCGCGTTTCAAGACCCGTTCACCTCAACCGGGTGCTGCGCAAACAGGGTCTTGTGGCCGTGCGCGAGGAACTTGGTCGGGAACTGCTCGATGCGGGGGCGAGTGCTGCCTTTGCCGTGGCAGACCATCAGGTGGCCCACATCTATGTCAATGACCCGACGCGTCTGGACGAGGTACGCTCACTCCTCGCGCAGACCGAAGGGGTCGAGCAGGTTCTGGACGAGGCAGGCAAGCGCGCTCACCACCTCGACCATCCGAGATCCGGCGAGCTAGTTGCCATTGCCGAGTCCGATGCCTGGTTTACCTACTATTACTGGCTTGATGACCGCCAGGCCCCCGACTTTGCCAGGACCGTGGACATCCACCGCAAGCCCGGCTACGACCCGGTCGAACTTTTCCTCGACCCACAGCTCACTGTACCGAAAGTAAAAGTAGGGATGACCCTGCTGAAAAAACAGCTTGGATTTCGCTACTTGATGGAAGTGATTGGGCTCGACGCCGGACTCGTTCGCGGCTCTCACGGTCGTGTGGCTTCCTCCCGCAGCGACGGTCCCCTGCTTATCACTCAGCAGACACAGCTACTGAAAGATGAGATCGAGGCCGTAGATGTTTATGGGCTAATCTTGCAGCATCTGGGTGTAAATGCCCAAAACTAAGCCGTAAAATGTACATAATATTTTTAGTATTATTCGCTACTTTAGGGCGCAATTAGTTGATATTCTCATCCCTTTGAGGTAGAAAAATTCATACCTTAGTGGGGTAGAGTATCTTGAATCGGGTTTTAGACCATTCGTACTCCTAAGTTTCCCCCAGTAAGGTAGCTACCATGTCTTTGAAAGTTTTCCTCTCTCTTCCGCTTGCACTTGCAATATCTGTCTACGGAGCTTTTCAGCTCCAGCCAGTCCTGGCCCAGAGTACCGGTGGGGTACTCCAGATTGTTCCACCTGCTCCCGACCGAGATCTCGTTCCCAACCGCGTCGTCTTCAGCACCGTCAACGAAGAAGTACGGGCGGCTAAGACGTTGAGACTGCAAAATACAGGCAGTGGAACGCTGACAATCACGGACCTCAGCCTCGGCAATTCCAGGGAAACGGCCAATGCCATACGCACTTCTGATCATCAGCGTGCCGTCGACTACAGTATCCTCAACCCACCCACGCTGCCATTGACATTGGCAGCCGGTGCATTTATCGATTTGCCGATTCAGTTTGCTCCTCAGCGTGTAGCAACTGTCAACACTGCGATTACGTTTTCCTCACCCCATACCATTAACGGAGAGAATTACGCCGCGCTGACGATCACGAGCAACGACCCGGCTCGCCCAACCACGGTTGTAAACCTGGCCGGCATCAACTTTGCCGATTACGAGGGCGTCAGCGAACCCTCCGTAGCCGAGATCGCTCGTACCTTTGGCTGGACACTCAATATTGGCACCGAGAACTCTCCACTCGCCTGTAGCAACCCCACCAGTTGCAGCACCGCTACCGTCAACACGGGTGGAGAAAAAAAGCTTTTTGGCGATGAGGTTTACTCCCCCACCTGGCTCCGTGCCGACGCCTCGAGGCCCGTGCTGCTCTGGCCGCTAGCCACCATCAGTGGTCGCACCGATGCGCCTCACAGCCCCACAAGGTGGGTGCCGCAAGGAAGCACCGGCCAGGGAACCTTACTTTATAACTTTGCCGGTCGTGACAACGATGACAATGTAATCGGCAGCAACGACCTGAGCGGTGGTGAGAACCAGAAGATCCTGCCCAAGATCCTGGTAAACAACGTCAACTCCACCCCGACCGCCGGTACGGTTGACTTTATACCGAGTACATCCTTCGGTCTCAACGCCAACGGTGCCTTCTCAGACGACTCTCGTAACGGTGAGGGTGACTTACACAACTTCCGTGTCTTTCCCGTGCGCGATCAGCGCGGGACACTCGTTCCTAATAGCTGGTTCATCAC